>JAGWHH010000003.1 GCA_028866935.1 Microcaldota archaeon
ACTTTGGGAAGCGTATCGAATAGCTAATCAATATTACTGCAAGAGCAGCAACGAAGTAAACCAGGTTTATCGATTCAAATGCCTTTACAAAGTTTGGGAGCCCGTCTTGCCATACTGCATATATCGCTATGGCAACGAAAACCACGAAACTAAAGAATAGGATGAAGAAGACTGCAGAACGAGCAGATTTTATTGCCTTGCTGTAGTCTTTTTTGTTTTTTATCGTATCCAGATTTGTTACAATGATTTTATCAGGCACGTAAAATCACTATTTCTCAAACCTTATTATCCTGCTCTTTGCAGCCTGTTCATCGCTGCACAGCAGTACGATATTGCTGCTCTCATGATAATCGGTAACCAGGTAGCCCGCTTCCTTTGCAATCTCATTTGCAAAAGCCTTCACTTCCTCCATGCTCGGCATCTTTGTATAGGACAGGTTGCGTTTCTCGTTCCTTGCTCCTCCCACAAAGACAAAACCCTTCACCTCAACATAATGGGGCCTGCCTCTTTTTATCAAATCTGCATAGCCTTTTGCATCAACCATGTTTTCATCCCTGATAAGGGTGAGCCTGAATACTCTTCTTGTTGGAAGAGAGCAGAATACCTCAAGGAACTTCATGAAACTATCCCATGCGCCAATGGTCTTGGGCCTTGTTATGCGCTCATAGGCCTCCTTGTTCGGGGCCTGTACTGACACGTAAAGCTGCGTAGGTAGAGTTGTAAGGCTCTTTAGCGCATTCACCATTGTGCCGTTTGTAACAAGGAACGTGCTTATCTTTCTTTTATGGAATGCTGCAATCAGCTCATTCATCTTAGGATAAAACAAAGGCTCTCCAGTAAGGGAAAGTGCAACATGCGCAGGATCATTAGCCTGCTCCCATATCTTGGGATTGACCTTTTCATTGCCTTTGTACCCGCTTATTATGCGCCTGTGCTCCTTTACAAGCCCCTCGACTATCATCTCAGGGTCATCCCACTCCTTAAGCGCATTGATCTCATTCCACTTGAAGCCTTCCTCCTCAGGTATTATCCTCCAGCAGAAAGTGCAGGCAAGGTTGCATCCTATTGCAGGAGTGGCCTGTATGCACCTCCAGCTGCGTATTCCATAAAACCTGTGCTTATAGCAGGTTCCCTCACCCTTCAGGCTGCTTGCCGTATATGCACATATCTTTGTTGCCGAATGGCTCCCCACAAAGTGGTATCCCTGCTTTTTCATCATTGAGGCAAGCTCGCCAGGCATGTGCACGTTTTGAGGGCTTACCTGTTGCTGTACTGCTTTCGAAGTCATAAGCGTCACAAGATAATGATTCAACTAAAAATATAAATCCTTAGAAACAAATGGCCGCTGCCAGGTGCACTGCTCCATATTTAAGCTTATACAAAAACATCGACTTTGGGACAAAAATAGTCAATCATCTTTTATAACCAAATAGACCTCCTTTCCAACATTTCCGGTACAGGAAGCCCACAGCTTACTAGCCTAGACTATGGCAGCTGTGCTGTGGTGTTCGGCGTATTTACTGCTGTAGTGGAATTCGTATTCGGGCTTGTGGGCTTCTTTAGCGGCCAGATACTGGCAGCTTTGGTGGGCCTTGTAGTTAGCACCATCATAGGTCTGATCGCAGGATTGATCGGAGGACTGCTGTTTGCTATACTCTACAACTTCATCGTAAGCAGGTATGCAAAGATAACCGCGCAGATGCAGTAAGCCCAAGATACGCAGGACTGATAGCTTTTTATAAGCTAAGTTAGCTAATCCATTATGGATGCAGTAGATGTCATAAAAAACACATTCAAGGCGTTAAAAACACATCCAATATATGTGGTTCCATTCCTTGCATATGCATTAGTACTTGGCATGCTTGTTCTTGCGCTCATCGTACTACCACTCCTATCTTTGTCTGGCGCAGGCACTTCGGGCCCAACACTTACGCACAGCGCTGCGCAGATAGTGGCAGTATTGGGGACACTCATACCCGGCTTAATAATCTTATTTGTAGCAATCATACTTTTCAGCCCAGTCATAAGCGGAATGTATGTGTATCTGGTCTCTAAATGGAATGAGAATCAGGTATCTTTATCAGATGCATTCAATGTTTCATTGAACAGGGTTGTTGATCTGCTTCTCTACATGATCCTATATGGTATAGTGTCAATAGCTGTATTCGGGATAGCTTTCTCACCATTTATTGCCTCTCTGATCGGCATCGCTGCAAATTCCGCATTAACCTCCTCGTCTTCTGTACCCTCAAGCAACAGCGCCGCTGTTGTAGGGCTCCTGTTTAGTCTTGGGATATCGGTCATACTCGCTGTTATTGCAGCGCTAATAATGGGGCCCTTATTCTATACTGCAATTCCAATAGTGGTCATTGAAAA
Source organism: Microcaldota archaeon (assembly GCA_028866935.1). Taxonomy (GTDB): domain Archaea; phylum Micrarchaeota; class Micrarchaeia; order Micrarchaeales; family CABMGC01; genus JAJZNA01. The sequence goes on from JAGWHH010000003.1 coordinate 2,377, forward strand.
GAAAGGCCCAATAAACGCTTTGAAAGCAAGCATAGAAATAGGCAAGAAAGACTTCTTTGGGATACTTGCGCTAATGGTGCTATCTGGTATAGTCACTCTTATTGTAGAGTTTATTCTGAATATAATAAACATAATCCCGATAATCGGAACAATAGTTTTCATCATAGGCTACATATTCATTCTTACATTTACCATGATGATACCTACAATGTACTACATAACATTGGTACAAAAAAGCCCTAAGCCCGCAAAGCCAAGCCCAAAAAAATAATTTTGCAACGGGTGGGGATACATGATACTCATAGAGTACACTAAACATAACTTCGTAGTAAAGGACCAGTCCAGCGTAGACGTACTCAGGCGCGGCCATTTTGGAAAAGTAGGCAAACAATCACTTGTTTTGTCTCCAGAAGAGGCGCTTTACCTAATTGACATGCGAAATGCGCAGTGCAAACATAATGCAACTGCTCTCTCTTTCAATGACGTTGCCGCAAAATTCTGGAAAACCCCAAAGTTTGCTGCACGTTACTTCACATATAAGGACTGGAGGGACAGGGGACTGGTCATAAAACCAAGCATTCAGACTGGCGCATCAGGAAGGGGCCAGACAAAAGAGTATCCGCAATCAGAGCTTAAGCTTGGCGACTACCCGATTAAGGGAACATTCTTCAAGTCAGATCTTATTACGGTGTTAGACGAGAGCGAAGAGGCAAAGTGGCTATACGATGAACTATGGTTCGGGCAGTACGGATCTTACAAGGCAGCAGACAGGGGCAGGCTCAACAAGCTTGACATATACGAGACGGTTTTCCTACTCTCGAAAGGCGCGCTTAAGCTTGATAATGTCACCAAAAATGAAGTAATCAAGCTAGCCTCAGGCAGAAGGCGAGATTTCCAGCAGCTGTATAACGTTTACAGTGATTGGAGGTCAAAAGGCTACGTGATCAAGACCGGATTCAAGTTCGGAACACACTTCAGGGTGTACTTCCCCGGAGCCAAACCAGCAGGAGACAACAATTCATCATGGGTCCATTCAAAGCACGTTATACACGTATTTCCAAAAGAGGCAAGATTACTCATATCCGAGTGGGCCAGAGTCATAAGAGTAGCGCATTCCGTAAGGAAGACGTTCATACTTGCAGTGCCCGGCACTCTTAGGGGCAGCGCTGTCCATCTAGACTACAATCTGTACCACAGAAAGGGCGGCGATGCTGAGGTTCCTGGTAAGGACATGCCAAGGTATGCGATGCTGTCACTTAGCGAAGAGGAGTACATAGGCGGCAGCGGGTTCGCATCAGCAATTAAGGAAGCAAAGGACAAGAAGCTGGAACTCATACTTGCAATTGCAGACAGAGAAACAGCAGTTACATACTACAAAGTAAAGCAGGTAAAGCTTAGGGGCAGCACGAACGAGTATTACGAGATAGACTGGATGCAGCCATAGTTTTGCCAAAGAATAATAGTGGAACTCCAACTCGGACTGGTATAGCCCCATACCTCCGACGAATATCAAGATTTATAAATACTATCTGAGCACTATTACTGAGGCGAAAACATGAAACTTTCTGAAATATATAGGATGGACATATATAGTGATGCAGGACAGTACCTTGGAGAAGTGCAAGACGTAATAATAGACCTAGAGCGCGGAGAAGTAAGCAGGCTGCTCATGGTTCCTTGGAAGAACGCAAAGAGCGACACAAAGTCAACTTTGAGGAACAAGTCAATACTTTACAAGAATGTCAAGAATGTAAGCGATGTAGTGCTCGTATCTTCACCTCTTGTAACTGGATCACAGGACGCAAAGAAGGAAGAAGTCGACGACCTCTCAAGGTAATTAGAGCTTCTTAGGAAGGAATATCTCTCTCTGGTTCAGGTAAGTGCCCTTATAGGCATTCCTGACCCTATTCAGAGTAGTTGCAAATATTACGTGTGCGAACCTGACCTCTGGACGCAGCAGTATTGCAAACTTGCTGCTATTGAATACTTCAAGCGTTACAGTTCCGGCAAATCCTGCATCTATTATTGTTGGGGGCATGAAAAGGCCATGTCTCGCCCATGTGCTTCTAAGCTCAACAAATCCTATCAGATTATCCGGAAGCCCGACAAACTCCATTGTCGACAAAAGAACCTGCTCCTTTGGCTGAAGTATTATCTCCTTCACGTTCTTCTCCAGTACGTACTCTTCCTTGAGAGTCTCAGGATCAGAAGGATCAATAACAAAATCAGCACCCCTCTTTGGGTTATGCCTCGCCACTTCGTTAGATAGGCGCATGTCAAGCCCATTCTCCCTTATTATCTCCTTCTTGAATGGCTCTACGATCAATCTTTTGTCATTTATGAAACCTTCAAGGTCAAAGTCAGACAATATCATTTATCCACCATGTTAAACGCTAATCCCATTTTTGCTCAGGGTGTCAAGCATTTTCTTATGCACTTCCTGTACTGGAAGGGTTCCATCTATCTTTACCCATTTTGAGCTGTAGCCCTCCTTAAGCATCCTCTCATACACCCCTTTCACATCGCGCTGATAGTTTGTATTACGCTCATTCTTATCAATAAATCCCTTCTGCTTTGATTTCCTGTCAGCCACTATCTCTATGGGTATATCAAGGTAGAAAATCACATCAGGCGCGTTTGAGTTCATCAAGTCAACAAGATCCTTTGCCCTTTCGTAATCAAATCCGCCAGCACACTGGTAAGCGATCGTTGAGTAGTAATACCTGTCTGTTATAACTACAATGCCTTTGTCAATCTGTTTCTTTATGTCTGTGCCATCCTTCACCTTGTCAGCAAGGTGCAGGAGGATAAGCTCATCAACATTCAGTTTAAGGTGGCCGTTCAGGTACCTGTCTATCATCTTTCCATAATCCGAATCGTAGTCAGGGTATGTATAGATCTTAGATTCAATGCCCTTTTCCCTCAGAGCCTTCGCAAGCAGCTCGGCTTGGGTGTGCTTTCCAGCTCCGTCAATGCCCTCTATGCATACCAAGACGCCTTTCACAATATCCCCAAAATAAGTCATAAGTAAGTGGTGCCATAAATATAAAAAGATAAGTTTATCTATCAACAAGTACAACTTACTACTACGCTCCTATCGTCTAGTCCGGCCAAGGACGCGGGGCTTTCAACCCTGCAACTCGGGTTCAAATCCCGATGGGAGCACCAAAGTCGACCCATATTCTTGTGATGGACACGTTAACCGCGCCGCAGATGGGTATTCGGCTTCACTTAGCAAGAAGTGCGCGCACAATTCCTCAAGATGCAGGCCACTGATCTTGTTTTCTGGTTAAGGGCCTGTAAAATGGGTCTAAATCCCTATCAGTACAAGGACAATGTTTCCAAAGGCCAGAGATATTAGCACACCAAAAAGTATGAAAAGCGAGAATGGCACCGAGTCCCTGTATACTGGCAGCTTCCTTTTCACGCCTTTCAATGCCTTGAGCGCTTCTGTTGTTGCCAAGCGCCCAAATCCCCTGTATTTTCCTTTGAAGAATTTTATCTCGCTTTCTTTCATGAGGTTAAGCGCGAGCATGTCCCCGAGCTCAAGCTGGCTAGGGTAAAGCATCTTTGTCATTCCGTTGTAAATATCCTTTTCAAAAAGTATCGTAACGAAAGATGAAACCGCCAGAACAACAACAAGCGCCACGGAAACAAGCTTTACTCCGTACGCATAAGTGAATATGTATGCAAATGCAAGATAAGCAATAAGCAGTGTTACTGCCATCATAACACTCTTCTTCTCAGGTTTTTGCAGCTTCATTCCCGCGAATATGCGTTTTACAAGTATGTAATAGATAGGCATGAATATCAGCGCAGTATATCCGGCAGCTATGATAACCGAGAGCACAAACGGTATGTTTAACTGGGGCGAGCTTGTATAGTACGGTGCCATGCTCTGCACAGGCAGGACAAGAGAGACGAATACAAGCTCTAGCACATCCCCCCCGCCCAGGAAACCCATCTTGTAAATTACAAATCCAACAAGCGCGATTATTACAGCAATCAGCAGATCCAGATATATTGTGTTATAATTGTATACAAGGGCTATAATCAATCCGATTACAACCGTAGCGTAGACTAAAATATCCGGAACATTTCTCTTGTTAAAGACGTCGAATACGGCGTATACAAGCGCCACAATGATAAGAACTCCTATCTGAATCGGAAACTGGCCAATCATACAACCAACTATTAGCTGCATAATCTTAATATTATATCTATAAGCCAATCTTCAGGCCCCGCGGCGCACATTCGTCGGAAGTATGCAGTAAAGAAAAAATTTTCGTAGAAAAGATTTATATATGAGCAAATTCTCTATATCTATAGAGTTGTAGCAAATGGCTGGCAAACAGTTCTTATTGTCAGGATGGCACGTAGCATTGCCAATGCCAGTTATAGCTAAGCCTGTATACGATATGGTATGCAGGAATATAGCAATAACATTTTACAACTATAATAAAGTTGCATAAGAGCAGCTTTTAAAAAAACACTGTTTGGTGCTCTTATGCCTATACAAACCACTAGTATCGAGAATGTTGAACAACTCCGAATTACTGATAAGGAACTGACATTACTGTACGAAATCGGACTCAACATCATCCCTACAGCTACGGATTTCGTAGATTATATTTCTTCGAAGTATGCAGTATCCCAAAGCGGGGTATGGTATACGCTCAAGAAACTAAAAAAGGAGGGGGTGGTGGATTTCACTGAAAAAGGAGAGGAGGCAAAGCCGTTGGGATTGACGGAATTGGGTATGAAGGTAATTAGGAGCCGTGTGGTGGATGTGCATAACAGGCAGTACCACCACATCGCGATCTCCCCAGTACGTATGTGATTTCGGTTTATTTTTCTATTTCTCTTTATTTTCCTTTAAGCTACCTATAACTTTGTCCAGATTCTGCTCAAGCTTCTGGATTGTAGCAGTATTGGCAATTATGTAATCTGCATGGTCTATCAATCGCATGACTCCATGCCTCACCTCTGACCTGGCCTTCATGAAGCCCTGCTTCTCCCTCTGGTCAAGCCACTTGAAGCTCTTGAGCGTCTTCGGATCCTCAGGCTTGCCGCGGTGCTTAAGCCTACTGTATCTTAGCTGAAGAGGTGCAAGAAGCGCAATGATGTGTATGTTATGTATCCTTTTCTTGAAGTAGTTCATCTCGTAAGTGCTCCTCACGCCCATTATTGCTACCATGTTCCTGTTCTTCTCTATCTTCTTGTAAGCGTACTTTGCATAAACCTCCTTGCCGTATTTTTCCCTAATCTTCCTTGTAAATTCCCTTGTAGCAATAGGCTCGTATCTTGAGATGTTGTTCTTCTTAAGCAGCTCCCTCCATATGTCTCCAAGCTCAATGACCTCAAATCCCCTGTGCTTAAGCATCTCAGCAACTATGCTCTTCCCAGATCCTGGCAATCCCACAATAACTAGCGTAAGATGTTTTCTGACCATTCAACCATCAGTGAATCTGCGCTCCCTGTGCAATCTCTCTATCAGGCACCAACAGCGCAACGTTTTCCCCTTCCCCTGCCGCAAGGAGCATCCCCTGCGACTCTATTCCTGCAATAACCTTGGGGTCAAGATTAACTATGCATGCAATCCTTTTATTAACTAGCTCGTCCTTCGAGTAATTGCTGCGTATTCCTGCAACAATTACGCGCCTGCCGATTTCAGGCCCAAGATCTACAGTAAGTTTGTACATCGGCTTTCGCGCCTTTTCGTGCTCTTCTACCGATATTATCTTGCCTATGCGAATGTCCAGAGCAAGAAAAGTATCGATAGCGACCATACCAAAACACAATTAATTAAAGCGCCAAGTTATAAATACCGTTTATGCGAGCTTTCACTGGCATAGATCTGCCCGATCAGATAAAAGAGAGCATTGCAGGAGCGCAAGCCCGGCTTGCTGGTAATGGCATTGTTCCTGTAAATAAGGCGCATCTCCATATAACAATGCACTTCTTTCCACAGATAAGCGACGGGCAGGCAGCAAAGGTAATAAACGCAATAGACACCCAAAACCTCAGCGAGTTTGAGGTCGAAGTTAAAGGGGTCTCTTATTTTGGAGGAAGCGATGTCAGGGTGGTTTATGCAGGAGTCGAAGACCCTGAAGGCTCAATCAAAACGATCTACGACCAGATTTCATCAGAGCTATCAAAGAATTCAGTGCCATTTGACGTAAAGGGCGCATATTTGCCACACGTTACAATAGCCCGCTCAAAATCAAGAAATCCCTACCTAAGGCAGTTTATCGCTGACAACCTGAACTACGAATTCGGCAGGTTTGCTGTAAAAGGAATTTTCTTCAAGAAGTCTGTACTTACACAAAAAGGTCCAGTGTACACCGACCTATACGAGCGTCAGATCTGAAGGTCAGCCCTTGTCAGGTCAAACTGTTCCTTTTTGAACGGAGTAATAAGTTCACCCGGCCTGTACAGGCGGTTTAGCAGGAGCATATTGTAAGACACTCCCGTCTTCAGGTCAAGGGCTATATTCCTGACCTCGTTTCCAAAGAGGTCTATCTCCATATACTTTCCATGTATGTTATTGTGCAGCAGCTCAGGAATCATCATCATGTCTGTCGTGCCATTCTGCATTCCGAAGATCCTAAGCTCTATGTTTGGGTCGGTCCACTGATCTACCCTGGCCTTTATTTTTTTCCAATCCTCTGCCTTAGGCGCCCTCAAGAACCTCACTGCAAACATTGACCTGCTATTTACGTCATAAATAGATGCAACAGCATCAAATGTTATGTTGCTTGCATAGATGTAGCGCTTCCATTCACCATAAGTCTGGCTTGCAATGCGCCCGGGCTGCAGCTCTACAGCCCTGTTCCCAAGCATGTTTACTGATGTGTGGTGCCTATCTCCTGTACTAAGAAGCAAGGGCGCATTGTTGAAGTCTCCAAACGCCCGTTTTTTGTACTCTCCCCAAAGATCCACAAAAACACCAATATGCCAATACACAAGTCTTAGGCCATAAACCAATTTATATATTGGCTTACCTGATAGAACCGCTCTGCCTCTTAACAACTCCATTATTTAACCGCCCCACCATATTATGAAAAACCAAACAGCCGACTTTATATATCTGGCTTTGCATGAAAATGCCGTGGATCTTATGGCTTTTAGAATAAGGGCTAGAGGGGCAGAAACAGTATCTGCAAAAGTAATCGAGCAGGAAGCAGACCATCAAAGATCAGGGGACATTGCAAGAGAGCATAACGGAACCAGAATCAGGCTCGAAAGGTTGCCGCAGCTACTCAACGATCCAAACTTTGTTGAGTCCATAGAAGGCACGCAGTCATACAAAAGGGATGGATATACTTGGTTCTGGACTGACAGCGTAGGCACCAATCTAAGTGGCTACTACAGGATAAATCCACAAGGAAAGACGTTAGATGAAATGTTTACATTCGTATCAGATAGTATTGATAGAAATGTCGAAAAGGTTCCATTCAATGAAAGAGCCTATTTCTGGAAAGGGCCCCTGCCCCTGTCCGTGGTTGTCAGGAGGTCGGGCGTCTACTTCGGGCGTCTGAACGTCGTCGGCTACTACAGGCTTGACAATGTCGCTCCGGTGGTAGTTGTAGAGCAAGCCCAAGCCTTAGGCCATACCCAAACTAAAAATACTGCGTCTCCTAAGCTGAAGTCTGCATTTAGACGTGTAGTAGAGTAGTTTAGCCCAAAACCATCACATTCGGTAAGGGAGTAATCCAAGGAGCGTTGCATATGCTGGATTCATAAAATGAGTTAATATAAAGGAAACGTCGTATGAAGCTCCGCTATTTGCCAATATTTATATATATTAGCTTCCAATACCTCTTTTACTACTACCTACTTGTAGCATCCTGGTTAAAATGAAACTAACAATAGAGGATAACAACGAGCAGTCAATAAGGTTTACGCTAACGGGTTCAAACTATTCGTTCGCAAACGCCCTGAGGAGGGGAATGATAAACAGTGTAGGAACCCTAGCCATAGACAAGGTTACTTTTTACGAGAATTCAAGCGCGATGTTCGATGAATACATAGCGCACAGAATCGGCCTTATACCCATAACAACACCAAAGGACTATGACCAAAAGGATGAAGTAGTCTTCTCGCTTAGCGCCGAAGGCCCAGGCATCGTATACTCAAAGGAGCTTGTAAGCACATCAAAGGGCGTAAAAGTAGCAAACGAAAAGATCCCAATAATAAAGCTTGCAGAAGGGCAGAAGCTCAAGCTTGACGGGAAAGCGGTATTTAGCAACGCGCAGAATAGCGCGAAGTTCCAGCCCGGCCTTGTCACCTACAAGGCAGTGGATGACAAGACGTTCGATTTCTATGTCGAGACGTTCGGGCAGATGCCTGCCACCGAGATAGTGCACCGTGCGCTAAACGTTATAAGCGATAATGTAAAAGAGGTATACAAGGAAATAAAGAAGTGATAACGCAGGGGTGGCAGAGCTTGGTCAAATGCGCTGGCTTGAGGGGTCAGTAGCTTTAGTGCTTGCGTGAGTTCAAATCTCACCCCCTGCACCAACTCTTCAAAATAAAGTGAAAGTAATGGAAATTGAAAACACACAGATAAACACGTGGATAGACGCACTGTCCTCAGTCAAGTCCACTGAGAAGAATGCGAAGCTCCTTGCTTACCTGAGGAAGCTTGCATCAAAGCCAAAGAGGCAGAGGATAAGCGTAAATCTAAGCAAGCTCGACAAGGTCGCAAAGGCAAATGAAAGCATAGTAGTTCCAGGAAAGGTTCTGGGAGACGGCAATATAAAGAAGCAGATAAGCATAACTGCAATAGGATACTCGGCAAGCGCAATTGATAAGCTTAAGGGCTCAGGATGCAAGATAGTTGATATCAAGGAAATGATAAAGGGCGGCGGAGCCCGTATAATAATCTGATGATATTTATGCAGAATTACATAATAGACGGCCAAGACAAGGTAATAGGAAGGGCAGGAAGCCAGATAGCAAAGCTTCTGCTCAACGGCAACAATGTCAACTTGGTCAACGCAGAGAAGATGGTAATGACCGGCCACGAACGCGACATACTCGAAAAGTACAAGCAGCTACTGGAGCTCAAGGACAAGGCAAATCCGGAGCACTCACCATACTGGCCAAGGCGTCCTGACATGTTCGTGAAGAGGATAATACGGGGCATGCTGCCTTACAAGAAGCCAAGCGGAAAAGCAGCATTCAAGAGGCTCAAAGTTTTTATAGGAGTTCCAGAAGAATTCAAGAGTGCAAAGATGCATGAAGTAAAGACGAAGAAGTCAATGGATATCTTCGAGAATACAATGTCAATAAAGCAGATCACAGAGAAGCTAGGATACAAAGTTTGATTATATGGCTAAACACCTAATACAAAGCGCTCAAACTGTTAACAACTGATATTTATGGCAAATGGAAAAGGAATAGAAAATCTTGACAAGGAACTTGAGACACTATACCAGCCAAAGGCAGCGCAGAAGGCAGCCCTGAAAAAGGCAGCACCAAAGGCAAAGAAGAAGGCGGCAGCAACAAAAAAGCCCATCCTATCAAAGGGCAAGAGGAAGAAGTCGGTCGCAAGGGCAGCTCTGCTTCCGGGCTCCGGCAGGATAACGCTCAACGGAGTAGACATGGCACTTGTAAAGCCAAAGGAAGTGCGCGAACTCATACTTGAATCAATAAGGATCTCAAAGGCAGCAAAGGACATCGCATCAGCATCAGACATAAAGATAAACGTTTACGGAGGGGGATTCAGCGGGCAGGCACAGGCCGCAAGGACTGCGCTCGCAAAGGCAATAGTCGAAGCGTCGGGCTCAGATTCATTAAGACTAATGTACATGAGTTATGATAGGTCATTGCTAAAGGATGACTACAGGAGGGTTGAGCCAAAGAAGTTCCTCGGACCAAAGGCGAGAGGAAGGTTCCAGAAATCTTACAGATAATACTCAAAGCTGATAAAAATGATGATACCAATAAGGTGCTTCTCATGCGGACAGGTCGTCGGAGACAAATGGGAGGAATACAACACAAGGGTTAATCAGAACAAGGAAGATTCAGGAAAGGTTCTTGAAGACCTTAAGGTCAGCAGATACTGCTGCAGACGTATGCTTGTGAGCCACGTAGACCTTATCGATGATGTAATAAACTACAGCAGGAAGTAAACAAGAAAAAGCAAACTTTTAAAATGCAATTACGTTCAATATAAAGCTGCGGGGTCGTCTGCTAGCTTGGTTAGGCTCTGTGCTTAGGGAGCATAAGACCCGCGTTCAAAATAAGCGAAAGCTTATGAAAATCGCGGCGACCCCGAATCTGGTGAAAAAATGGTAACGACAAGCAAAAGGCCTCAGGCAGCAAGCAGGTCAGTCGGCAGCGCAGCCACTATTTTGGCCATAGGACGTAGCGCAACAGTACCCGATGCAAGTGCAAGGAAGGCCACAATTCAAATCCCAGCCCAAGAGGGCATCAAGATAGATGCCCCATCCAATTGGAAAGTATATTTAGAATAAAGCAACAAAGTGAAAAACATGGCAAATGAACTGCTAATTGAACAGGCAACATACCTAGAGGCAGGAATACACATCGGCACTAAGATAAAGACGCCTGGAATGAAGCAATTCATATACAAGGTAAGGGAAGACGGGCTTTACCTGCTCGACCTCGCCACCATTGACAACAGGATAAAGATGGCAGCAAGGATGCTCGCACAGTATGAGCCAGGCCAGATTGTAGTCACAGCATCAAGAATCTACGCCATCGCATCAGCCTCAAAGTTTGCAGAGATAACAAAGACAAAGATCATAAGCGGAAGGGTAGTGCCAGGAATATTCACAAATCCAAACCGCGAAGACTACATGGAGCCGGGCATACTCCTGCTAAGCGATACAAGAAACGAGAGGCAGGCAGTGAAAGAGGCAAGCAAGACCAACATACCAATTGTTTCATTATGCGACACTGACAACTGGATCAAGTATGTCGATCTGGTGGTGCCATGCAACAACAAGGGAAGAAAGTCACTCGCGCTTACATACTTCTTACTTGCAAGGGAGTTCCTCAAAGAGAAAGGGTTAATAAAGTCAAACGAGGAATTCGATTACAAGGTCTCCGACTTCGAAGCGAAGATGGAGATGAAGGCGAAGTAATTGGAAATAAGGGCAATGAAACTTCAGGCAGCCGTTGATTTTCTATCCTCTTACGGATTGGCCATGGTCGTAATGATAATGGCCCTGATCGTCTTCTACCTATTCACGTCATCTACAAACACCCAGTCGGTATACTGCAACCCGGCTCCAGGCTTCAGCTGCGATTACTATTCCTACAACAGCATGGGCGTGCTGACAATAAGGCTCTCGCAGGCTCTTGGCACGCAGATAACCATAGAAGGCGCCGCATGCTCAACGCAGCAGAATTACAGCACAGACACTCCAGCCTATGGGAATGTGTACGTCTCAAACGGGATAGGGTACTATGCACGCTACGCCCCAGGAAACATTGTCTATAGCAGCGGCTACTACATATTCTATCTATACTGCTATGATGCTGTCGGCCTTGCCCAGTTCCAGGTAGGGAAGCCGTTCTCAGGGTACGTATGGCTAAACTACTCAATACCAAACTACGGCAACCAGGTTCAGAAAGTGGCTACATTCTCTGTGTTATCCTCTTAACCTGCATCTACCTTCTTGAAAAGAAGCTCTCCCTTAGATACCTTTGCACTAAACTTCCTGAATTTGCACTCCTCCAAGGTTCCGACCTTGGTTCCGAGCTGCTTCGCGACCTTCTCTGAGGTTTCTGGCATGAACGGGTAAAGAACTATGGATAGCACTCTGCATGCCTCAAGCAGGTTATACAGTGCATTGCCCAGCTGCTCATCCTTTAGCGCCCATGGCCGCGTATCGTTCACATACTTGTTCGCCGCAGCCACATATTCGAATATCTTGGCAAGCGCGTTGAAAAGCTCTATGTTGTCCATGCTCTTTGTTATCCCCTCAATGTCAAGCTGCATTTCCAGTTCTACCCTGCCCTCAATCTTTCCGTCAAACTTTTCAGCTAGCGTAAAGACTCTGTTAAAGAGGTTCCCCAAGTCCGATGCAAGCTCCGTATTCAGCCTAGTCACCAGAGCCTTCTCAGAAAAATCCCCATCATCGCCAAATGGCATCTCCCTAAGCAGGAAGTACCTGAAGGCATCTGTAGAGTATTTCCTTGACATGTCTATCGGGTCAACCACATTTCCTACTGATTTTGACATCTTCTTCCCATCAACAGTCCACCAGCCGTGCGCAAATATCTTCTTCGGAGGTTCCATTCCAGCGCAGAAAAGGAGCGCAGGCCATATCACGCTGTGGAACCAGTTTATCTCCTTAGCCATCACATGCACATCTGCAGGCCAGAACTCCCCGAAGCGCTTTCCATCAGGCCAGTCAAGAGCAGTCACATAATTAAGCAGCGCATCTACCCACACATATATGGTATAACTTTTGTCAGGCGGAAACTCAACCCCCCACTTGACTGCAGATCTTGTTATGGATAAATCCTTGAGCCCGGCCTTTACCCTGTTCTTTATCTCATCGGCCCTGAACTTCGGGGATAGGAAATCCGGATTCTCTTTATAGAAATCCAGGAGCCTTTGCTGGTACTTGCTTAACTTGAAGAAGTAGTCCTCTTCCTTTATCAGCTTCACCTCTTTGCCGCATTCTGGACATTTCCCATCCCTTAGCTGCAGCTGTGTAAAGAAGGTTTCATCAGATACGCAGTACCATCCCTCATATATTCCCTTGTAAAGGTCACCGCTTTTGTAGAGCTTGTCCACAAAAAGCTTGACAAGACGCTCATGGTTGGGATCAGATGTGCGCACGAAATAGTCATAGGATATGTTGAGCTTCTTCCACGCGTCCTTATACACTACTGCGAGTCCGTCAACGAATTCCTGGGGGCTCTTCCCTGCAGCAGTTGCCGCCTTCATTATCTTCTCTCCATGCTCATCAGTTCCTGTAAGGAAAAACACATCGTCGCCCCTAAGCCTGTGCCATCTCGCTATCACATCCGCGGCTATGGTGGTGTACGCATGGCCTATGTGCGGCTTGTCATTTACGTAATAAATCGGGGTTGTTATGTAGAACTTAGGCATGATGATCCTTAGGTAAGCTTACTTCCACTATTCTATTATTTGAGGATAATTTTTATATTGTTCGTAGATGATTGGTAATGGGTCTAGTCTTCATTAGTGATTTTCATGGACGCTATAGCTTCAGACGAAATAAGCAATAAATTCATCGACTTCTTCAACTCCTACTACGAAGACCAGATAAACGAGATGTTCATCAGCTATCCAAAGCGCAGAAGCCTGCTTGTAGACCTCAAGGACCTGGAGAAGTTCGATATCGACCTAACCGGCGAACTCTCAGAGAATCCTGATTCGATAGTTCCTTTGGCCAACAAGGTTCTCACAAGCATGAATCCTAATCCAGAAGCAAAAGAGGTGGTGTATGCAAGGTTTTTTGGCTCTGATGCGAACATGCCGCTCATACAGGATGTGGGATCCGAGTACATCGGCAAGCTGATAACCCTTGACTCTCTTGTAGTAAAGCGATCAGAGATCATACCAAAGGTCCACCTTGCCAAGTATAAGTGCTCATTTTGCGGCACAACACTTGAAGTAAAGCTCGACAAGGAAGATGTCATAGAGGTGTGCCCGCAGTGCAAGAGACGGTCATTAAAGCAGATAAACAACGAATCAAGATTCATCAACGTGCAGCGCCTTGCAGTCCAAGATCCTCTCGAGAAATTGAAGGGCAACACGCCAACATGGCATCTGGAAGTGCTGGTGGACGATGACCTTGTCAACAAGATAATACCCGGGGACAGAGTGGACATCACAGGAATACTTAGGATAAGGCCGAGAAGGAGTTTCAGGGGCAAGGAGGACAAGATTCTGTTTACACCGTATTTCGATACCATAAGCCTTAAGCCTAAACAGAAGGAATTCGCAGAGCTTGAGATCACTGTTGACGAGGAAAAGATGATAAAGGAAATGGCCAAAGACCCGGCGATCTTCGAAAAGATATCAAAGTCCATAGCGCCATCGATATACGGTCACGACGAGATCAAGCAGGCCCTTGCGCTCCAGCTTTTTGGAGGAACTCCGGACAAGAAGCTGATAGACGGCGGAGCCATAAGAAGCGATATGCACATACTTCTAATAGGGGACCCAGGGAGCGCAAAAACAAGGCTGCTGCAGGCAGTCACATCAATAGTGCCTAAGGGCATATACGTAAGCGGAAAAGCAACCACATCTGCAGGACTTACCGCTGCTGCAGAAAGGGACGAGCTATCGGAAGGAGGGTGGACACTTAAGGCAGGAGCCCTGGTTCTTGGATCAGGGGGCACTGTAGCAATTGACGAATTCGACAAGATAGGCGACGAGGACAAATCATCAATGCTTGAAGCTATGGAGTCACAGGCAATAAGCGTGGCGAAAGCCGGAATCGTGGCCAGATTCTCTGCAAAAACGTCTATTCTTGCAGCTGCAAACCCGAAATACGGAAGGTTCGACAAGAACGCGTATCCTGCAGACCAATTCGATATCCCTCCAGCACTTCTTTCCAGGTTCGACCTTATATTCCCAATACAAGACGTACTTGACGAGGCTCAGGACAGCAAAATCGCAAGGCACATCCTTACACAGCACGAAGCGGCAGGCGCGCAGGTTTCAGGTTCAAACGATGTCCAGAACATTCAGGCGCCTCCGATAAGCCAGGAGATATTAAGGAAGTACATAGCGTACGCAAAGAAGAACATAAAGCCCAGGCTCACTCCAGAAGCAAGCAAGATGATCGAAGACTACTACATAAATTTGAGAAAGCTGGGCATAAAGCAGGGAGCAACACCAATCACCCCAAGGCAGATAGAAGGGCTTGTAAGGCTTTCAGAGGCATCAACAAAATCAAGGCTTGCAGAAAAGATAGAGATTAAGGATGCAGAGCTTGCAATCGCGCTTTTCGAATTCATGTTCAAGACATTAGCAGTGGACAGCACCGGAAGGAGGGACATCGACATGCTTATTACGGGACTGCCAAAAGAGAAGGTAAATAATATTACTATTCTCCTATCCATAATAAAGAGCGTAGACGAAACAGATCAGGGAGCTGCGATAGTAAAAGTGCTTGAGGAAGCCGAGAAGAAAGGAATAGACCGCGCAACGACGACAAAGTACATCTCGGAACTTGAAAGGAGCGGAGACGTCTACTCTCCAAGACAAGGAATTGTGAAAATCGTGAGGCACGACGAAGAATAGACCGGTGGTTTTTTCTGGATAGGAAGATAGAGAACAGACAACTAGTAAACATAATAGCGCTTTTTATGATAGTCCAGTTTGCTGGGCTCCTCGTGACAATCTATGCATTTTCATCCCTGCAATTTTATGCAGTTCCGGTGCAGCCAGCATCCTCTTTGCCCACTGCATTTGGCTACATAGTTTACATAATAGGAACAGCATTAGTCATACTCCTGTTAATCAAGGTATTGCATGGAGACATACTGTTCGTGCTGCTCGAAGCGATTATAGTGCTTTTTGCAACCTCATTTCTGCTATTCATTATACTTGGAACGGCATTTGCCTCTGTAAATTACATCTATATTGCAGCAATCTCCATTATTGCTACCCTAGCCTTGATAGTGGCAAAGAACTTCAGGCCTAAATTAAGGAACCTTATAGCAATAACGTCCAGCATCGGCGTCGGCGTGCTAATAGGCCTCAACGGCTTCTATATTGCATACCTCCTCACCCTCTTCATAGCGGTGTACGACTACATAGCAGTCTTTGTCACAAAGCATATGATAACCCTTGCAAGAGCGGTGTCGGAGAGGAACCTGGCATTTCTCATAGGTTCTTCCGATGTCGAGGCCATGCCAAAGTCCTATGTCACCAAAAAGGACCGCGCAGAATTCGCCCAAAATGTTGATATAAAGAAGATAAAGGACCCGGTTATAAACTATTTGATAAAGACCGGGGGTCTTCCAGTAATTTCGCAAGTGCAGCTAGGTACTGGCGATCTTGCTATACCCCTCATGCTTACCGTAAGCGCATACATCAGCTTTCTTAGCTACTCATTGCCTATGATGATAATACTCGGATCAACTTTTGGCATGATATTCACCATGTATCTGCTCAAGAAATACAAGGTGGCACTCCCAGCAATACCTCCGATATTCGCATTCATTAACCTGTTTTTGGGCATAGCCTTCCTTGCGACCAAGCCCTCCAATTACTCAATGTGGCTGGACTTCTTTGCAGTGTTTGTAGTTACCATACTGATACTCTTTTCGAAACTCAATCAGATGGCCGGCACAAAAGCAAAGGACTGAAGCACAGAACGTAGCGGTTCCACAAAGCTTTATAATTATAAACCAGAATAATACTATTTGCTAATTGCAGCCGTGATGGATATGATAGATCTTACGAGTAAAACCTTCGATTCTGAAGTGCTCAAGTCAAGCGTTCCGGTAGTCGTTGACTACTGGGCCAGCTGGTGCGGCCCATGCAGGATATTCAGTCCGATAATAGACGAAGTATCCAAACAGTACGGAACCAAGGTTAAGTTTGCCAAGCTTAACACAGATGAAAACCCAGAAATCGCCTCAAGGTATAATATAATGTCAATACCAACGGTGCTACTCTTTGATAAGGGAGATGTAAAGGCAATGTCGGTAGGGGCATTGCCAAAGGACTCATTCAAGAAGTGGCTGGACAAAAACCTGTAATTCCATAATGAGAGATCAAGATGGCCATAAAGAGTCCACAAGGATTTATTGTGGATCTTCCACGTGGCACGCAGGACCTGGGCACAAAAGACGCAATAGCCCTAAAGGAGATACTCTCCATTATTGAAGAAGTGTTCAAGAGATACGGATTCTCGCCAATAGAAACTCCATCCATAGAAAACACAGCAATACTAAATGCAAAGGCTTACGGAGAACAGTCAAAAGAACTCTACATACTGGAAGGTGGCGAGACGGCTCTAAGGTTCGACCTTACGGTGCCGCTGGCAAGATACATGGCCATGAATAGGGACATCACTCTTCCATTCAAAAGATTCCAGACCGGCCGCGTATGGAGAAAGGATGAACCGCAAAAGATGCGCGAGAGGGAATTTGTACAGGCGGATATAGATATAGTCGGAAGCAAGGACATAAGGAGCGACGCAGAATGCATTGCGGCAAGCGCAGAGGCACTGGCTTCATGCGAAATAACCGAATTCACGATTCTCATAAACAGCAGAGGAGTTCTCAATACAATACTGGACTCTTACGGCATAAAAAACGAGACTCAGGTCAAGGCAATAAGGATAATAGACAAGATACTTAAGATCGGATTTGAGGATACGCTAAAACAGCTCACCAGTCTTGGAATAGACCAGGCAAATGCACAGAAGCTTCTGGATTTCCTTTCACAGAAAGGCTCAAATGAAGAGAAGCTCAACAAGCTTGCGATAAATGTTCCCAACACAAATAAAGAGATAGACGAATTAACCCAGCTTCTCAAGGCCCTCAGTAATTACGACATAAAAGGAGATGTCCAGATCGATTTTTCGCTTGCAAGGGGCCTAGACTACTACACCGGCTTTGTCTGGGAAGTGGTAGCAGCACTTGACGGTCAGAGGGCGCCATCAATTGCTTCAGGGGGCAGGTATGATAACCTCATAGGCATGTATTCAAAGAATCCAATTCCCGCAGTAGGTTCATCGATAGGCGTAAGCAGGGTGTTCGAACTGCTTAGGGCAAAGACTGGAAGGAAATCCTACGCAAAGGTATTTATCGCAAACATAGGCAAGGAAAACATAGAATATTCGATGCAAATCACAAGGAAGCTAAGGGCGGCAGGGATTTATACTGATCTAAATGTAGCTGAAAGGGGCATATCAAAGCAGCTTGACCACGCGAACTGGCTTGGAATAAGTCATGTCGCAATAATAGGCAGCAAGGAGAAAGAGGCAGGCAAGGTCAATCTAAGGGATATGTCAGCCGGAACAGAAGAGCTTTTAGATGTAGACGCATTAATATCAAGGCTGAAAAAGTGAGCATATGGCAAAATCAGAATTCGAAGAAGTGACGCAAAAGACCATAAGGAACGGAGGGATCCTGACAAAGCTTTATTTCGACATGCAAAGTGAAAAGGAAGAGGAGCTGCAGCCATTGATGACGGACCTGATAAACAACAGGCTGCTAAAGGCTCCCGGAGTAGTTTACTGCTTCGGAAGCATAGAAAAGCCCATGAAGCTTGACGACATATATTCGACAAGCGCCATCGTAACTGCGCTTTTCAAGGATTTAGGCGCCGCGGTTAACGTCGTATTCAACTTCGCCCCTGCAGGAATAGAGGTCATTGAGCCAGAAGGGCATTACACAATGAAGATAAGCGACCTGAACGGCGTCCTTGTCAGCCTTTCTGACATATCTGCGGAGTACTCCAAGTACATACTTACAAGGGTCCTAAGCAAGGAGGACCTGGAAAAGGTAAACTCCACTCTTAAGGCAAGGTCAGAACTGGGAAAGAAGATGCTTGAGGGCGGCTCTAAGCCAGGCTCCTGAGGAAGAACCTGCGCAATACAAGGCTTGGCCTGTCCATGTCGCCATAGATACTCAGGAATTTGTCCACACCAAGCATATTACATGCCTCTATCATCGTGCCTACGCCACGTGTCCCAAGTGAGGAGTAAAGCCTATTTATCATCGAATGAAGCTTAAGATCCAAGCCATAAGCGCCAAGGAACCTTTTCTGGTACTCATCAAGCTTTGCAGTGCCTTCATAATAATCATGTATTGTGTCTGCTGCTATAATCGCACCGTTCCCACCAAATACTATGCCTCCACCTGTCGTGGGCTTTACCTGCCCGGCCGCATCCCCTATTAGCATTATCCTCCTCTTCCCGTCCACAAATCTCTTTCTAAGCGTCATCGGTATTACAGATGCGCCTTCACTAACCGGCCTGTTTTTTCCGATAATGCTGCTTATCTGCGGCTCCCTCAAAAAGGCCTCAAAAGTCCGTTTTGCGTTACCCGAAGTAGAGTCGATTCCAACGCCAACTTCCAACAGGTCTTGGGCATTGGGGCACAGCCAGGCAAAAAGCCCAGGATACTTCCCATTGTCAAAAAATAAGTCAACAACATTCCTGTCAGGCACCTGGATATTGAACTCGGCCTTGTATGTAATAAGCATCCTATTTATTTCACCAAGCGAAAAATGCTTCGCTACAGTGGAAACCGCGCCATCGGCCCCCACTACTATCCCACAGGCCCTCATCCTTTCAAGTTCAGCCCCTGATACCCTTTTGCCTACAGTCACCGATGCGCCTGCAACTTCAGCCTCATCCCTGCACACCTCATTAAGCCTTTTCCTGTCAAGTACGTGTGCGATTGGCTTGGAAGACAAAATGCGCATCGTCTTTGTTGCCGAATGTATATTGGCTCCGTAAAGCGTGTTTGTTATCGCACTAGAGTAATTTACCCCAAGTGTTGACAGGCCGCTTATTGATAGGATCCCAGATGCTCTAACTGGATGGCCCAGCACAGCCTTTTGGTCATACACATTTACGGCAATTCCGCGCTGCGCAATACGCTTTGCGGCCACAAGCCCCGCCGTTGCTGCTCCTATTACATGCACTTGCTTTCCCAAGAAAAACACAACAAAGCACAACGTTATTAATATTAGCAGATTAAATAGTTAACAGCAAATATTTATACTTATTATAACTGATGTGATGTCTCTATTACTAGCAGTATTAATTGGTGCACTGTCAATTATCCTGCCTGGATATTTCCTCGCGCTGGCATTACTTAAAAAGACAGGAATGCCGATGTTCGAGATAGCCATTATCGGGTTTATATTTGGCATGATTTTCCCGCCCTCAATGATATGGCTTGAATCATACCTCATGAACTACATACATCTATTCTCGTTCTCAGCTAACCTGTACGATGTCAATGTCATTGTCCTGACCCTGATAGGAATAGCGCTCTCAATACAGCAAGGCGCATTTTCTACAGGTATGCTTTCAAAGACCCCCTTCAGCGGCATAAAGCTTGATAGCATATCAATAAAGCAGAATGTAGACAAGGATTACAAGAAGAGAATCTCTGAAATCAGGAATGCAGTTGCACATAACAATCTGGACATGAAGATGATCCTGGAGCACGAGCGCCAGGAGGAAGACCTCATATCCAGGCATGCAGAAGAGATGCAGGCACTGAAGGGCGCAGGCGTCGAGGAGAGGAAGAAGATAGAAGAGGCGCACATTGAGCAGGAAAGAAGGCTATACGAAGAGCACGAAGCCGAGGAACGCACTTTCCTAAGATCCGGATCTGATTCAGAGTCTAAGGCTGCAGAGAAATCAGGAAAGATGAATTACGTATGGATAATCCTCCTGGTGCTTATGGTGCTAGCTTTTGCAACCAGAATGCTAAGCATAGGCATCGCCCCAAATTACTTTGAATTCGATCCGTACTTCGACATGATCAGCACCCAGTACATTCTTTCACACGGCTATCAATTGCTATTTGAGCATGCAGCGTGGCCAAGCCTTGCAGGAGGCACAATACACCGCCTTCAGCCCATAGTCCCATATCTTGAAGCGTACTGGTACAACCTTGCAGGCGGCTACAGCACAACAGCCACAACAATCAACACAACACTCCTTTCACTTGTAAGCAGCTGGTACCCTCCGATAACAGCTGCGCTTCTTGTCTTCGTAGTGTTCATGTTCCTCTATCACGAATATGGCGAGTATGAGGGGCTTATCGGCGCAGGTCTTGCAACAGTGATGCCAATACTGTTTACCACATTCATAGCAGGCGAGCAGCTAGTCGAACCCTGGGGCATCTTTGCATTATTCTTCTTTTATGCGGCCTATGTGCTTGCAGTCCACAATCCAAAAGAACCGAGGTTTGCGATACTTGCAGGAATAGCATTTGCATCAAACTTCCTAGGCGCGCACTATTACACAGTACCAGCAGGAATACTTGCATTCTATCTTGTATTGCAGGGAGTTATCCACGTCCTGAGGAACGAAGACACCAAGGACTTTTACAAAATGAACATAATAATGCTGGCAGTCATACTTCTCTTCTTCATCCCATACAACGCCTACGGTGCAACACTTACTGAAAGAACACCCGCAATCCTTGGCGTACCAGTAATCGTGTCATTCCCTATAGCCGCATTGGCTTTCGTTGCCGTATTCGAGTATCTTCCAAAGATTGCAAAGGAGAGGAAGATAATAGACCAGCCGCTGAGCTTCAGCCTATATGGGATATGGCTTGTCATAATAGGGATAATTGCAATTATCCTAATACTATTCACGCCATTAGGAAAGCCAATTCAGTCCTACCTGGCCCTGAGCGCGAAGTTCACCACCCCATCGTCTCCCTTATTCATGACGGTTCAAGAGTATGCGCCAACAGGCCTAAACTACGATTTCGGCAACGGCGGCTTTGGGATAATCGGAGCAAGCGTCGGTGGCGTGTCCATAACTGTATGGGCAGTCCTGCTGGCATTCACTGCGCTTGAGCTTCTTGCAATATGGAAGAGAAATTCCAAGTCAAGCATAATGGCAATAGCCGCAGTATGGCCACTGGCAGTTGCAGGATTAATAGAGGTAAAGTACATTCCGCATTTCGGAGTAGGCTACATAATAGCAATAGGCGCCATACTAGGAGAACTTGCAATATACTATGCGTCATCAAATAAGGATTCTGTAAGGAAGATATTGTTTTACGCAGGTATAGCTGTAGTGGTAATAGAGGCAATACCGACCGGATACCAGGTACTTACGGCTGCAGCAAACCCTAGCTGCAATGCCATCGGGCAGGCTAACAATCAGCTTGGCGCAGTACTTTACTGCAACACCATCCCTGGTTACTGGCTGCAGGCAACATCGTGGATGAGCCAGAATGTCGGCCCGTACGGCCCAAGGATACTTTCATGGTGGGATTATGGAGACTGGATAAACTGGTTTGGCAACAGCAACGCGGTGCTTAGGGGAGACAACTCGGTCCCCACCGCAGACTATGCGGCAGCAGCACACTATGTCCTTACACAAAAAGACGGCGTAAATTCATCTGCACTACAGCAATACATGGACTCTGTGCAGGCAAAGTACATACTTTTTGACGACCAACTTGTTCCAAAGTGGGGTGCACTCGACTTCCTTGCGTGCGTCTACATCAACCAGACAAGCGAACAGTACGCACTTGCGCAGGGCGCGCAATACGGGCAGCCCTACCAGCTTGGCACATCAGCCTGCGAAATAAAGCACGACCCAGCCTACATATTCATACCTGTAAGCCAGAACATCGGCAACTACTGCCAGATAGCAAATGCCACGACCCAAGTGTATCTTAAGGGATTTGTTGTAGTGGGATCGAACCCAACGAACCAGACGTACTGCGTGCCGGTAGCTGCAATAAACAACGGATTGACTGTGCACCTGCTTAACAACAACGGAACAAAATCAAACGCCATCATCACGCCAGCATTCTTTAACGGAGAGACCAGTGTGCAAGGACAGCCATTTGCAACCTTTACGCTTCTGTATTCCCCTAACGGTCCAAACGGCACCATAACCGATGCGCCTTCAGAATTCTACAACTCAACATACTACAAGGGCTTCTTCCTAGGAAAGCTGTCCGGCTTTACCTTGGTGTACCCATCAAACTTCACAGGAATGAACTACATCAACAATACAAGGCAGATAATGATATACGCGTCAAACAACTTTACAGGAACACTTCCAACAGTGACTCCAAAGCCAAGCTGGATACACAACAACTATACGATACCGGGTTGACGGTTCAAAGTAGTCTGGGATAATTATGAAGCTCATCTTGGCACAACCATATCTTAATCTAAGGGGCGGAGTAGAGAGAGTTATACTAGAGGTAGCCAAGCACTACGATGCAAAGATATACACTCTAGAGTACAACAAAGCCCAGACCTTTGAAGGATTCGAGGACCTTGACGTGGAGATAATAGGCAAGGACGTGCCTCTTGCAGACAAGCTTCCATATCGCGCATCCCAGGGACTGCGCTACGGCTACAACTTCTACAACATAAAGCTCAAGGAGGATTATGACGTACTCAATTCGCACATATCCCCAAGCGAGTGGATCAGGCACAAGAACGAGAGGGTTCTTTGGTACTGCCACACGCCGCCTAGAGAAGTCTACGATTTATACGAGACCAGGATGCACAACAGGTCATACAAGCAGAAGTTGCTCTACGCCGCGCTAGTCGGCACCTACAAGCTCATGTCAAGGGGAATAACCAAGAAGATAGAGCAGATAGCAACAAATTCTAACACAACCAAGGCCAGGATAAAGAAATACTACGCAAGAGATGCCACTGTAATCAACCCGGGCCTTGATGTAAGGGATTTCCACAACGACGGCGACGCAAAGTACTTCCTTTACCCGTCACGCATTGTCATAAACAAGCGTCAGGATTACGTGATAAATGCATTCAGCCAGTTCGTGAAGAAGTCAAAGGACGCAAGCAAATACAAGTTGGTTTTGGCAGGCACCCTATCAAACGACCCAGAGCACCAGAAATACTTCGAGAAGCTAAAGGCGCTGGCAAAAGGCCTCGGGGTTTCGTTCAAGACAAATCTTGACGATGCAGAATTGAAGAAGCTCTATTCAAATGCGAGCGCAGTGCTATTCGCAGCAATAAACGAGGACTACGGCTACATACCAATAGAATCAATGGCAAGCGCCAAGCCCATAATCTCGGTAAAGGAGGGCGGCCCCACAGAGACGATACAGGACGCAAAGACTGGCTTCCTGGTAAGTTCGCCGTCAGAGATGGCAGAGCGCATGATGTACATTGCAGAAAACAAGGATGCTGCAGAGGAAATGGGCAAGGCTGGCAGGAAGCTTGTAGAGAAAAAATACTCATGGGAGGCATTCTTCGAAAAATTCGACCCGATTCTTGATGAAGTTGCAAAGAAATAATTTATAGCGGGCCGAAGTGTTCTTCAAAATCTCTTATAAGGCCCCTAACAACCTGCACTAAGCCTTCTTTTGGGCCAATCATCTCAATTGCAGCAGTCGTGGCCTGCCTTGCCTTGTCCTCATCGCCATCACGCACTGCCTTCTTTGCCCTCTCTGTCAATTTAATCGTAGTTGCCAACCGCCTTGCCTCTCTCTTTCTTTCCAGCCAACTCCTGCGCTGCCGTGCAGCATGCTCTTTCGGAGTGATCAGAAGCTGTCCTCCCTCAAGCATTTCCAAAACACGATAAGACGACTCATAACCTGATCTGTAACGCTCCTCCAACCTCCTGAAATTTTCAACTGTTTCAGGTGAGCGGCCCAGCTCTTCAGATAAGCTCACCGCCCTGTGCGCATCCTGCAAAGCGGTTTCCAATATTACGCCGACCCTCTCCTCGCTTACTCCAGGCGCCCTATTGCCTCTTATCTCGCTGTCTATTGCATCATCGTAGTGTGGGAACCTGGTTTCAAGTCCTAATAGCTCTCTCTCCCTTGATCGTGTTTGCTGCCTGTGGGCCATAAAATCACAAGTCCATGATAATTTGTCCTTTAAGAAGGTTGTGGGTTAACTTTTTAAAATAACATATCCGTCTAGTAAGTGCCCATCAATTTCTTCAACTTCATGCTCTTGAAAGTCCTGCTTTTGTATGCGCCTATCCTAATAATCCTTGATCTTAAGCCATTCTCCACAATAAAATTCTTTAGGCGCTCCATATCTGCCTTCTGGTCATACCCCAACGCTATGTAATCTGGCTTGAAACGCAAAAGCACCTTATACCTATCATCCTTCTTTTCGATACGGTTTCCTAAAACAGCACGCCAAACAAACCTTACGGAGCTTATAAGCTCAAGCCTGGATTTCTGGTCAATAAGTGGGCGCCTCCCCTTAGCCTTAAGTATGCTGTCATCCCTCGCAACCACCACGATAAGTCTGCCGTACGTGCTTGCACTTCTCAGATAATGCAGATGTCCCGGGTGGAGGACATCAAATGAGCCAAATGCAATTACAGTTTTTTCCTTCAAGTTTACCATATTTATATACCTAAATCAGTATTTAAAAGGGCAAGAAATCGGCGTCATATATAGAAACTTATAAAAGGTTTACTTACGATGTATAATTGTACAGATAAGATATCATAAAAGCTATTTTAGGATATTTCTATTCGTAGTATTTAAAACTAAGGTGAAAATATGGCAGACAATCAATTAGGAGGACAACAGTATTTGGTATTACCAGAAGGCGCAAGCAGGCTTCTGGGCAAGGAAGCGCAGAGGACTAATATTGCAGTAGGGTATGCAGTTGCAAGCATCGTCAAGACAACTCTGGGTCCAAAAGGAATGGACAAGATGCTAGTCAGCGAGCTTGGCGACATAGTCATAACCAACGATGGAGCAACAATCCTAGAAGAGATGAATGTAGAGCATCCAGTAGCAAAGATACTTGTAGAGGTCGCAAAGACACAGGACAAGGAAGTAGGAGACGGCACAACAACTGCAGTAATACTAGCAGGAGACCTTCTCAAGAATGCAGGAAGCCTTCTTGATCAGGGAATTCCTCCGGCAGCAATTATCAAGGGATATGAGCTTGCAAAGGAAAAGGCCCTTACGGCACTCAAAAACGCATCAAGCCCCGTATCGATCGACGACAGCGACAAGCTGGAAAGGATAGCAAGGATTTCTATCGGTTCAAAGAACATAGGAAGCGATACCACAAAGAAGTACCTTACAAAGCTCGCAATCCAGGCAATCAAGCAGGTTGCAGAGAAGAAGGACAACAAGGTAACCATAGACAAGGACTTCATAAAGCTTGAGAAGAAGGAAGGAGGCAGCATAGACGACACGCAGTTCATAAACGGCGTGCTCATAGACAAGGAGATGGCGCATCCAGGCATGCCAAAGTCGATAAAGAACGCATCAATCGCGCTTCTTGACGTCGCTCTCGAAATAGAGAAGACAGAGACCGATGCAAAGATAGAGATCACATCGCCGGAACAGATGCAGGCATTCCTTAACCAAGAGGAGCAGATGCTCAAGTCCATGGTGGAGAAGATAACAAAGTCAAAGGCAAACGTCATATTCGTACAGAAGGGAATAGACGACGTTGCACAGCACTTCCTTTCAAAGCAGGGCATAGCCGCAATAAGGAGGGTCAAGAAGAGCGACATGGAGAAGCTGGCAAAGGCAACTGGCGCGCGCATGATAACAAGCCTCGATGACCTCACTCAGTCAGACCTTGGATTTGCAGGCCTGGTAGAGGAAAGAAAGATATCAGGAGAGCAGATGGTATTCGTTGAGAAGTGCAAAGATCCAAAGAGCGTCACAATATTCATCAGGGGAGGCACAAAGCAGTCCGCTGACGAGGTCGAAAGGGCAATAACTGACGTAATCGGGGCTCTTACAAGCGCAGTTGAGGACGGAAGATACGTAACTGGAGGTGGCAGCACAGAGATAGAAGTGGCAATGAAGCTCAGGGATCAGGCAACAGACGTGGGCGGCAGGGAGCAGCTTGCAATACAGGCATTCGCAGACGCGCTTGAAGTGATTCCAAAGGCCCTTGCTGACAGTGCAGGAATGGATCCCATCGACACACTTGTGCAGCTAAGGACAAAGCACAAGGCAAAGGACGGCAGACCGTTCGGCATAGACGTTTACGAGAACCGCACCGCAGACATGGAGAAGCTTGGCGTAATTGAGCCTCTTAAGGTCAAGTTACAGGCAATAACAAGCGCAACAGAAGCTACGGTGTCTATACTAAGGATAGACGACATGATAAGCTCCAAGGGCAGGGCCCCTGCCGGGGGCGGCATGCCTGGAGGAATGCCAGGCGGCATGGGCGGAGGAATGGAGGACTAAAGGTCCTCTTATTCCTTTAAGGCCTTTTCTATTCCTACCGTTCCATATTTCTGATTCCAGCTGCTTTAAATATCATAAAAACACACAACTCTGTGTTGACTTTATGAACAGGACTACTGGTAAAAACGCAATAGAGTTTCCAAATTCAGCAATACATATTACTAGCCAGCCTGTCAACTGCTCAGATGCTGAGAACTTGCTAAGAAGCCAAGGCAAACGCCTGGCCTTTGTACAAGAGGCACTAATGGACAGCGAACTTGTAGGCAGCCTCGCATTAAGCCTTGACATACTCGTTGCAAGGACACCTGCGCCAGGCTCAAACGGCATATATCTAATCGACAGGGTGGGAAACTCGCTATCATTAGCGCCAAGAACCAACACGATAGGAAAGCACACGCGCTCAAGGGATTACCTGCGTGTAATCATCAGGCAGGCCTCAGACACAAAAAGGCCACTTATCCTTACAAAGTTTCCTGATATCTATATGCTTACGGACAGCATAGGCGTTCCTGCAGCAAGGGCCGCCGTCAAAGAACTTACTGAAAGTGAAATCAAGTCGGCTCCAAAACAAGGCGTCATCCCCCTGCTTAGGCCGCTTTAAATGGAAGGGTAGCAAAACCCTTATATACTAAAAAGCCCAACAAAATCCACGTTGAGAGTGCTATTACATGACAAAGCTTATACTCGTTACAGGTACCGCAGGTGCAGGGAAGAGCACCATACTGTCCAAAATCGGTAAGAACACAAGCAAGATAAAGATAATCAACCTTGGAACGGAAATGCTCACAATCCTAAAGGAGAAATTCAACATAACAGACAGGGACAACATAAGGACCCTGGATGACAAAAACACAATACTTGTAAGGAATGCGATAATGCAGAAGATAATAGACTCAAAAGCCGACACTATAATAGACACGCATGCATCAATCAAACAGGGAAGAAGATACAGGCCCGGCTTTTCAATAGATGAGCTGCAGAAGATCAGGATAAGTGCAATTATCTACATAGATGCAACATCAGAAGAGATCCTTGAAAGGAGCCTGAGCGACAGTTCAAGGATGAGGGCATACGAAACCCTTGCAGAAATTGACGAGTGGAGAAGCGTCAACATCTCGATAATATCGACGTTTGCGGTATATTTAAATATTCCAATATACATAATATATAATCAGCAGGGGAAGCAGGACGAGGCGGCAAGGGAAGTCCTAAACATAACACACGAAATAATAGGCGCATAAATGGATATCATACTGGTTGAGTTAATAGTAATAGCAATAGCCTATGTCTCATTATCCGTAATAGTGCAGCGCAAGTTCACAAACATGAAAAGGATAAAGGAGATAAGGTTAGAGCTCAACAAGATAACCAATGACCTTAGGAAGATGGGAAACAACATAAGCAAGGACATAATGCTTGCAAAACAAAATGAGATGGCAGCATTAACCACAGAGCTTATGAAGCACCAGCTTAAGGGCACACTGATAATATTTCCTATAGGCGTACTTTTATTCTATGTGGCGCTGCCACACCTGTTTTCAGCGCAGACAACGATATCTGTTTTATCGTTTCAGTTTACTTATAGGACGTTCTTCATAATAGCAGCATTCGTTCTAGGCATGATCTCCTCTATAGCGTTCGCTGTATACGATAAGGTTAATGCCAAGAAGATGCAAGCACCATCAACAGTTGCCCAACAGCCCGCAAATAGCGCTTAATTCCTTTTTATCTGGGCTATTATCTAGGATTTACATGCTCCTATGATCATATCGTCTGGTGAATATTACTGATGTCTAGAAACATTAGGCTCTCTAGCAGCTTGTTTTAATGTTTCTCTTTTTGCTACGTATATGCTCTCAGTGCCGCTGTTTACCACTCTTTGCGAGGAGATCTGCTCGCCTGCATGTATGGTGGAGTATCCATACACTTGTGATCTGTCAAGCACACAAGCCCCATTCTCTATAATTGCCCTGCCCCCTACTCTAGCAGTAGACTCCACAAAACCTCCCATCCCGCCCCCAGGGTTAACGTGCCTGCAAAACAGCCTATCCCCAAATACCGCGTCTCTAACCCCAAGCGGTAACCTTTCCAACTGTGAAATATCATCTATCCTTATCGGCCTGCTCTTAACTACCATTTAATCACAAAAGAGATGCACAAGACTGATATTAAAACCTTAACTAATCCAGTAAATTCCCACCATACCATAACTAATAAATACGTTGGTAAACCTAATGTAAACCATATTTCGATGACTAGAGAGTCAAATCGATGTTAAAGGTGCTTTTTTGCCAAAACCAATGCATAGATCAAGAAGCTTAAGGAGGCTGGACAGGGTTACCCCTAAGAACAAGCATGTTATTCACTACAAAAGGAAGGCAAATTCTCTTCCACACTGCGCCATATGTGGCAGTGAGCTTAACGGCATACACGAGAAGGGAAGAGGAAAGACGTCATCCACAAACTCAAGGAAGTTTGGCGGTGTCCTTTGTGCATCCTGCACGGGCAATGTAATAAAGCTCGCAAGCAGGATAGAGCAGGGCGAAATGAAACTTAATGACATAAGCGTTGTTGACAGGGCATACGTTTTGCAAATGATATCACATTAGTGTTGTCTTCATGATAATAGCGATATCTGGCCTTACGGGTTCAGGAAAGTCGACAATCGGAGAGAAGATTGCTCAAAAGCTTAAGATAAAACACGTCTCAATGACACACAAGAAGTTTGTGCCAGCAGGTACCGACCTTCTGAAATTTACAAAAGGAGCAAAGCCATCATTCGAAAAGTCATTTGACAGTGAAATAATAAGGGAGGCAAGGAAGGAAGACTGTGTGGTAACGACCTGGCTAGGCCCGTGGCTCTTAAAGGATGCAACTGTAAAGGTATGGCTCCATGCCAGCCTTGACACAAGGATAAAGAGGAAGATAAAGGAGCTTGGCGGCAAGCCGCTAAGGCATGTAAAGAAGTACGTCATCGAAAAGGACGATACAAACAGGAAAAGATACAAGAGAATCTACAAGATAGACTTGGATAACCGCAGAGTGTTCGATATAGATATAAATACGGACAGGCTCACAATAAATCAGGCAGCGGACCTCATAATAGCGCTTGCAAGAATAAAATCCATCAAGAAGTGATTTAATGGCTTTCGACGCAATAAAGACAAGATACCACAAAGTGATGGAGAATTACCATGCAAAAAGGCTGGAGGGTTCTGAGGCCAAGGGGCAGATACACACTGCAAAGAAGCACGCCGCTCTGGCAGGGTACCATTCCACTTTCACCGTCACGTACAAGGATGATGGAAAGCCAAAGTTCTATGACAGGGAGGTGGACAGACTTAGACACGAAGAGTTCCAGAGCCTGTTAAGGATGGGAGAACGGGTTTTACTGGAAAGACCATGGAACCAACCCGGCGGCAAACATTCAACAGTACAAAATGAGTATGAATACTAACTAAGTGATTAAAATGGCACTTTTGGAAGAAGGAAGAGTTTGTATAAAGAAATTCGGAAGGGACGCAGGCAGCAAGGCGATTGTCACGAAAGTAATAGACAAGAACTTCGTGATGGTGATGACCTCAACCAGGCCAAGGGACAGGCGCACGAACATAAAGCACCTCGAGTTCATATCCGAGAAGGTCGACCTTGGCAACAAAGGCCAGATCGCAAAGACACTTGAGATAGACGAGGCCAAGATCGGTGCACAGCCCAAAACAAGGCCAGCTGCTCAAAAACCATCTGCTTCACCAGCAAAGCCCAAGAAATAAACCCATCTGCGCTATTCCTTTAGGGAACAAATAAATACTTTGTTTGGAATCTAAATACAGGTTTCAATGGGATTCAAGCCTACAAAGAAGATAAACGATGTGCTTGCCAGGGACAGAAAAGTAATCCTGACCACAACCCGCGGCGACTTTCCATTTATAGCTTCTCATGGAGACGGCGATTACGTATATGACATAGAGGGCAACAGGTTCATCGACTTCTCCTCTTTCATAGCAGTCTACAATTTCGGAGTAAACGGAACTAAGCAGGTCAGGTCTGCGGTAAAGGCGCAGGTCGACAGGCTGATGCACTCCGCATTCACGGACTACTACGCAGAGGAGCCCGTTGAGTTCGCCGAGAACCTCCTCAAAATGTTTCCAAAGTCATTCGGGAAGGTTTTCTTCTCAAATTCCGGCACCGAGGCCAACGAAGCCGCAATAAAATTCTCTAAAATATTTACAAAAAGACCTTATGTGATGGGATTCTATAACTCCTTCCATGGCAGAACCTATGGGTCATTATCACTTACGTCGTCTAAAACAGTACAGCGTGAACATTACGGGCCATTCACAGCTGCAGTGCATGCACCATATGCATACTGTTACAGATGTCCATTCGGAAAAGAATATCCTTCATGCGGCATGGAATGCGTAGATTACATAAAGAATTATACCCTCAAGAAGGACGTTTCGGCCAAAGAAGTATCTGCAATATTCATGGAGCCAATCCAAGGAGAAGGTGGCTATATTGTACCGCCCAAAGAGTTTGTGAAGGAGATAAGGAAGATTGCATCCGACAACGGTATTCTTTTGGTTTCTGACGAGGTGCAGGCTGGATATATGAGGACAGGAAAGTTCCTTGCAATGAGCAATTTCGATGTCGAGGCGGATATGTACACAATGGCAAAGGCAATAGGAGGCGGGCTTCCGATGGGTGTAACCATAGTTAAGTCATCTCTTGGGGATCTTCCTGAAGGCGCTCACTCAAACACATTCGGAGGCAATCTTGTATCTATTGCAGCAGCAGATGCGCTCCTAAAGTATGTCAAGAAGAATATACCTAGCATAGAGGACCAGGCTCAAAGCAAGGGCAAGCTTGTAATGAGCAGATTTGAAGCAATGCAGAGCAAATGTGAGATAATTGGAGACGTTCGTGGCATCGGATTCATGGTAGGCATAGAACTTGTCAAGGACAGGAAGACAAAGGAGCCAGCAGTGAAAGAACGTGACGAAATAATAACAGAATGTTTTAATGCAGGCCTTATCTTACTCCCAGCAGGAGAGTCAACGATCAGGATTATACCCCCGATAACAATTTCACACAAGAACCTGGAGGATGGACTCGCAATCCTAGAATCAGCGATAATCAGCGCAGCGCGCAAACTCGGTAAATAGTCACATAAACTTCTTCAGGCTGAACTGGTTGTCGTCCTCTATTCCGTAGTTTACGACAAAAATGTCATTAATCTCGCTTTTTATCAGGTCAAGACGCTGCCTTATGTAATTATCAAGCTGGTATTTATCAGCGAGGTTTATTGCAACGTCAAGATACTTCTCGATACTCCCTTTCGATATCGTCAGCAGAAGCTTTCCCCCGTCCCTCTGGCATACTCCGGAGAGCGGCACCCTCCTGTATTTTGCGTTGCAGTTTGAGCACCTGAATATCTGTCTAGAAAAGGAATGAAGGTTGCCTATCAGGTCAGGTATGAAGTGGCTCATTATGACTTTCCTAGCAGCATCCCTTATGTCTACTGCTTCGATCATTTCCATAAGCTGGAATTCTGCATCTAGCTTTTCTTGCATTGTTTTGAGCGTCGTGTAAGTGCTTCTTTTTGGCGAATCCATAACCGCGTGCGGCGAAGACCCGTGCGTGAAACCAAGATTTCTATAAACTTGGTCCGTCCCCAGCCTGTCTTCCACAAGCCCCACCTTGACTTCCGAAGGGGAAGGGTAATTCATTGTTTTATCATAAAATTCAACGCCATAGCCTTCTACAGTTTCCATTACATGGACTTCATCATCCACCTCCTCCGGCTTTACATTGATCGTAAGGATAAGCGGCGTATCCATCGTCCCACCCACCGTCTGCGGAAGGTAGTCCCTTGAGAAATTTATAAGTGCATCAAGCAGGAGCATGGTGGTATCCTCATCACCGTCGCAGTTCCTTCGCCTTGCTGATATTGTGTATGGATGTGCGAAGCCTACGTTAGCTCTGCTAAACCCTATCACCCTGTTAAGCACTCCGCAAGAGGTGTGCGGAGACAATGTTATTACCAGCTTACCGAGAAGGTCTTCTGGAGATTTTGCATTATAGAACGGCTCAAGGCCATATACCTTCTCGAGCATCTGGTCCACTGACTTGCAGACCTTTAGCATGTAATCTGCCCCACGCACGTTAAGTATAACGTCTTGATGGCGCATCTCTACAAGCTGTCCAGTGTCCTTAAGCTCATTTCCAAGGCAATCGTGCGTGTATCCAAGCTCCCTGAGTTTCTGTAGAGAAACCCCCATTTCCTCAGGATAGAAGTGTGTTATGGGTACGTCTGTAGCATCAAAGCGCGCAGTGCCGTCCTTGAATATGTACACCCCATTGTCCGCTCTGATCATTCCCTTTTCAATGGGCTCAACAAGCTTATCCTTGTTAGTCATCCCCCTCACCCCCTTTATCACTGTTGGCATTTTTCCGTTTCCTAAACGCTTATTTGCATCTGAAACCAGCTTCACTATATCTATGTCTCTTTTGCTGTATGCTATGGTCTCAGTTTTGCAGACAGGGCAGTTAAGCACCACAGTGATCCTGCCACACGTAGGGCAAGACCTCTCTATGTAAGCTCTGCGTCCGCAGTCATAACAGTATTCTGATTGCACAAGCCTCTTGCAATTTGCACATCTGTAGTTGGCTATATCTATGCTGATCTCCGATTTGAACTTCTTCGATCCGGTCAAGTAGGCATTTGTTATGTTCCTGTCCTTGCCGCCGTAAGCGCTTATAGGAAACAAAACGTTCGGGGCAGGCTTCATCAGCCTCTCCTTTGCCTTTTCAGGCCTTCCTATTCTTGCAGCTATGTAAGTTGATCGTCTCGGGATCTTGAACGGTGAAACTTTATTCACCAGGGCAAGCGCCTCGGGGTTTTCTGACTGGTATTTGTCTACTACAAGCTCACTAACATTGAGCAATCCTTCTTCTCCGCATGCAAATCCAAGGGACGCTATCAAGCTCTTCGCGTAATCACTCTCCAGTACTAACTTGTTATCAGTTACATTATGCGGCACGTTCAGAAGTTCAAGAGTACGCTTAATGTCACTTTTTCTATCAATAGAGACTTCGCCCACTTCGTAAAGATTTTTAGCAGTGATCTTTGAGTTTCTAATGAGTTCTAATGCAAGACTCTGTATGTCCTCCCTGGTTACTGCCTGGAATTCGTAAAGGTATTTCGGATGTATCGGCACTTTGTAAACTAATGATAGTTTATATGCATCGTCAAATCCAATGGCGTTATCAAAACCCTTATCATATCCAGCAGATTTCAGCTGCGCTTCCCAATACTCCTCAACATAGCTTGTAGGTTTCAATTGCGAATTTGACTTCTTGAAATCCCCATATGTTATGAGTATGTCCCCAATTGAGATTATCTTCGCAACCTGGTCTTTGTATTTCATGGCGGTCTGTGCATCATTTATTCGAAGGGCATTGCCGTTCTTGAGAAGCACGAATGGCCCCTCAAGGGAGTCCACAGGAGATGCTACGCATCCTTTTCCTGCAGATTCCATCTTAAGCTGCGTTCCTACCGCTATGAATCCCATTGTCAGGATCATTGTAGCCGGGCTAAATCCCTTTGCAGCAATTCCAGTAAAGCGGCTCCTTCCGTATCTAAGCCTGAACCCTCCAACTTGATTCGGGTATGCCAATATCGGCCTTCCTGCAACAAGCTCGTCAAGGAATGTTGACTGCGGTGCCGCATTCTTATCCGCCTTCTTCACGTCCACCTTAATTATGTTGTTTAGCCAGTCCCAGTCAAGTCCTACTGCCTTGACTTCCTTAACCAACTTCTTCGCCTTCTGTGCTATGCCTTCGCACAGCACAAGCGGAACCCCGCCGCGCACCTTATTTGTAATTGGAACTTCTTTTCCATCATAAGTTGTACGCTTAAGGTTCGCATGCACACCAACCTCGAGCGTGTTTTCAGTAGGAACTCCATCAACGCACACTGGGCAATTTGATACTATAACACGCAAGTCGTCATCAGGCGGCTTGTATTGCAGCCTTGCGGCCCTTGAATGGTAAAGTTCGGCCTCTTCCACATACCTTTCGATCTCATCAAAACTGGCTTTGTACTGCCCAATATCGAATATTCTTCTTGCATAATCCGCAAGCGCTACGGACTGCGCAGCAGCAGTCCCTCCTGCGCCTCTTATCGGTCCTGCATACATCACGGCTATGTAGTCGGTGCCGTCAGGGTTCTTATATCTTCTGATCCCGCTTATTCCTTCCGTGGGCGCTACAAGTACTCCATCAGTGAGTATTGCAGACCCTACCCTGACTGCAACCTCTATGCGCTTGATTGTCTCATAACTGTCGAATTTGCCGTTCTTACAAATCTCCTCCACTACACTGAAGGCTAGACGGCTCTTTGATTGATGCTTGTCAAGGTTTCGTATGACTGCAGCTATCCCCTCTATATTTATGAGTCCCTCCACCCTACTTGCAAGGTCCGGGGCAGGATAGATCTCAACATACTCCTTTGGGTCAAGCCCTTTTGATCTCGCAGACTTCGCAACGCTATAGGCAGACTCAAATTCCTCAGACAATTTACTGAAATATTCGTTATTATCCAAGTAACCGCCTAAGTCTGCATATTGAAGTCCATCTGCTGGAACTTCATGCTCTTCGTTTCGTATATTGGAAGAATTGCAGGAGTAGGCACATGCCCCATCCTGACTTGGAAAGAGGTTCTGCCCTGCCATGTTCCGCTGTTTACTATCAGGGTGCCGTGGTGCTCTGCAGATCCGTTCTTATGCAGATGGCCCATATGCAGTATATCTGGCACTTGATCTATTACCATAGAGTCCCCTTTTCCAGGAACTATTGGATTATCCCCGTATATCGGTGACAGATGCCTTCTCTTAAGTACTTCGAGCATTGCAGTCTCTGGCTTGGAGTAGCTGCATCCAGGTATGCCTTGTATTATGGAGTCAAGTGACGTTCCATGATACCCCAAGACCTGCAGGCCATTAATGTTAATGTACCCAGGATTTGTTACTAGGTGTATATTTTGAAGGTGCCTGAAGTCTTTATAGAACCCCTCAGGAAGCTGCGGCTGGGGTTCAGCTCTCTGGACTCCGTCATGGTTTCCAGTGATAAGGAATATCTCTATATAGTCCGGCACTTTCGAAAAGAGGTTAAAGAGCTCGTTGTACTGCTTGTATATGTCATCAATTGCAAGTTCCTTCTGCTGATCCGGATAAACCCCTATTCCATCAACCAGGTCCCCACTCACAGTTATGTACTTTATCTTCTGTGCCAGGTCTTTTCTGTAATCAAGGCCCCCATTTACCCATTCAATGAACCTTAGAAACTGTTTTTCCATGAAGAGCTTGCTGCCTACGTGCACATCAGACATGAATGCAATCGCCACATCCTCCTCTGTTGCCTTCCTGTTATGTACCGGTATGTCCGGATAGACCAGCTCGCTGGCTATTAAAAGTGAACCAGACAGCTTGCCTCTTACTGCAATTACTTCATCCACTATTATCCTGTTGGAATTTTCGAAAAGAGAATTTGCGATACGCTTATCCTGCTTTGCAAATAGTATCTTGGCCGAGCCCGTCTCGTCCTCAAGCGTGATAAGTACATGTCCATTCTTTGTAATGATCTTGTCATAAACCATGCCAACTACCGTAACTTCCTTCCCGCTCGCATACTGCTTTATGGCATCAATGCTCTTTACAAGCCCTGACATCCTGCTGCCACGCCCCTCTTGCAAGAAGCCCCTAATCTTCTGCAGCCTGTCATTGAAATAGTGGGTGAAATCAAGCACAGTGCCAACTGTTTTGTGCACTTCAACATTTCTGATCTTAAACTCAGAAGGAATATCCTTGCCCAGCGGCTTGAAATCTGGCGCCTTTATTATCTCCACTTTAGGCGCTGCTACAACCCTCTTCTCATCAATTATTTTTACGAGCAGATCCTTGGTCAAAAGGCCCGGCCTGTCACT
>JAGWHH010000040.1 GCA_028866935.1 Microcaldota archaeon
ACTATCTTCCAGCCAGCAGCTACAAGTAACTTATCTATCTTATATTTCCTTGTAAGTGCCTCGTTGTGTTCTATGCCCATATTCTCAGATAAATATTGGGTTCAAAGGATTTAACTATCTTATCACCTAGAAAGAGCCTCTTAAAAGTCTCAAAGTTATTACTTCTTGGTCATTTTTTCTTTAAGCACTTCTTGTATTACTGGTAATAGTTTCTTAACAACTTCAGGATCGCTTAAAGCGTTTCCTATTGCTTCCTTTACAGTTGTCTCTTCCTGTATTTTTCTAACTGCTAAATCAACGTCTAAAGGCGCACCGCACCGACTGCAATATATAGAAGTTGGTGTATTAGATAACTGGCATCTTTGGCAGTTCTTTACTTTTAATACTGGTTCTACTACACGTTGCTCCTGTTTCATGCCATTCGCCCCCAATATTGCATTATCTATATCTCTTCCGCTCAGATGTACATACGTGGCTGCCATTTTTGAACTTCCTGCCCATCCAAAATAGTGTTTTAGTTGTTGTTCAGTTAAACTGGATGCATACAAAGAGGCCCTAGAGTGCCTAAATAAATGTGGGTGAACATGTTTGTCTATGCTGGCTTCTTTTGCAATCCTATCAAGCATAGCTGCCAGTCCAGTCTGCATTAGCCTACCTACAACATGGCTTTGCGGTATATTCTGCCATAGGTAATCATGAGAACTAAGTTTATCCTGAATCTGATCCAAATATCGTGCAAGATATGGTGCACTAAATAATATGGGAACTTGTCTAGGTCCTGTTTTTCCATCTACTCTTATGTGCGCTGGTTCTGTGTTGAAATCCACATCCTTAACCTTCATATTGAGTAATTCGCCTGCGCGTATTCCAGAGTCGAAAAGGAGGGCAATTATAGCTTTGTCACGTTGATTCCTTGCGGTCCCTAT
The DNA here is from genome assembly GCA_028866935.1 of Microcaldota archaeon. Classification (GTDB taxonomy): domain Archaea; phylum Micrarchaeota; class Micrarchaeia; order Micrarchaeales; family CABMGC01; genus JAJZNA01. The sequence continues at coordinate 927 of JAGWHH010000040.1, forward strand.
CATCTTCTTTACTTCTGCCTCGGTCAAAAGATCCTCAGGCAGCATCTTGTTACTCCATTTAACTGTACTCTTAATCCATGCAACTACTTTCGGATAGTATATATCCTCCCCCCAAAAATGCTTGTAAAATGCCTTTATTATTGACTTAATTTTTGCTTTAGTATCTTCCTTATACTCCATCATGTTTATTTTTACACATACTTCTTCCATCTGTTCCCTTGTTACTAAAGCAGCATCAGTTTTACCTAATACTGTAAAAAATGTATCAAGGCAATCAAGCCAACGCAAAATTGTTCTGCCATTAAGTGGCTTTGCATATAGAAATCGAAGTGTTTTATCAAGATAAGTCTTGTTTACATTAGATATCTTTGGGTCTGCCTTCATGCCTTTGAGCTTCCTCTGTATCTTCTGCTCTAAGTCCGAGTCCATAATTACTTATGGACCTAATGTTATATAAGCCTTTAGGTATGGCGCTTTAACCCGCCACCCTCTGTAAGCAAAAACGCCCTGGCCGGGATTCGGACCCGGGTCGCAAGCGGGCTGCCACACAAAGTGTGTTGACAGGCTCGCATCCTAACCACTAGACGACCAGAGCATGCACGTATAATTGATGTGAAAAGGCTTAAAAATCTATGATTGCCTTATGAAAGAGGACTCGAAGGCCAGCTTATTTGCATTTACGATGTCCTGCTTCTCAAGTATGCCATTGCTGAGCAGGAAATTGATCTCCTTCCTCAGATTTGTCATCAGCATTTCAGGCCCATCGGTATTTAGCGTATACTTCACATGATGCTCTTTTAGCGTGTTGAATATCGATTTAAGGTGGTCCAGGTCCTTTACGACTCTTGTGTTTATGTTTGATGAAGGGCATACTTCAAGGACGGTTCCGCTGCTTTTGAGCATATCAAGCACTCCCGAATCCTCCACCGACCTCACTCCATGGCCGATCCTGTCAGGCTCCAAGCTTTCCATCACTTCAATGACGGATTTATGTCCTTCGTCCTCTCCCGCATGCACTGTCAGTCCAAGCCCTCCCTTCCTTGCCTCTTTGTAGAGGCCTTTATAGTCTGAGTACCTGAATCCCTCTGCATATGGTCCTGCTATGTCTATCCCTACAATGCCCCTGTTCATGTACTTCAGCGCTTTCTGCACAAGTATCTCATTTTGCTTGTAGGTAAAAGACCTGTCAAGGCAGACTATTATCCCGCATTTTACCGGATACTCAAGCGAAGCTCTGTCCATCCCCCTCACCGCCGCCATCATTATCTGGTCAAGGTCCTGCTCGCCGTTCCTATTCCTCTTCATCGGATTGAATCTGAGCTCAATGAGTGTGATATTGTTCTTCCTATACGCTCCTGCTATTGTCTGGTATACCGACTTTTCCACAGCTATTGGGCTTGACTGTATAAGGTCTGTCCATTTGAACAGCTCAAGGTAGTCACTGAAGGATTTTACCTTGCCTTTGTTAACCGTTATCATATCAACGAAGTTCCAGTAGTCCTTTGTAGGGAGCTTTATTCCCTGGGCATGTGCTATCTCCCACATAACCGCAGGATCTACCGAGCTTCCAAGATGCACGTGCAGCTCTGCAAGTTCTAAATTCTCATCTATTTCCTCTGTTATGTTTACACCTATCGATTTCGTACCCCATCATCCAACATCTGCCATTTCCTAATGCCATCTATAGTGCGACAAGGGTCAATTATAATGCGGTAAAAAAGTTTTAAAGGCAATCATGCATCTGTACAAAAGGCTTAAATACAAAGATAAAACCAAGAGAGCTTAGATTATTTTAGGCTATCACATGGTCTAGGCTATCACATGGTCTATACTGCCTCAAAAATGCAGAAAGCCGCTTTCCCGTCTGATAAAGGTAGAGTATCTGCCCTCAAGCGTGCATCCAGGTCAGGAGCCACCGCCATTATCTCTGCATCTATCGGCCTTCTTTCCTTACCTGCCCTTATCCCTGTCGAATCTATAAAGCCCGCATCATCTGGCCAGCACGCACACAAGCCCCACAATTCCCAGAAGCTTCATCCAGAACACCTACGGCACAATGGCAAACGTTCCAGTCACAACGCCAGCCACAATGGCAGGGGCAGTCAAGCAAAAACAATGCGCCAACCTGAACTGCTGGCAAGGATTGCAAGGACAGACTCTAAGGGCATAAAATCATTGCAGGGAATGTATGATACCTCCACAAATTTGTGGCTTGGGGCCAAATGGTGGGAAGACGCCACCATTCTAAATACAATGATAACGGAGATGGCGATAAAACATACGACCAGCTATGATGGCGATGTGACTGAAACCTTCTCCCACTATTCGAATACCAAATTTTCAGATGGAAGATACATAGGCCAGCATACTGATGATATGGGGTGGTGGCTACAGACATGGATAAAAGCCTATGACTATTTCCGCCAAAACGAATACCTAAAAATGGGCGAGGAGATATTCGGCCAGATGGCGAAAAGCTGGAGCGGCAAATGCGGCGGCGGAATATGGTGGGACGCCGCAAACAGGACCTACAAGAATGCTATATCAAATGAGCTATTCCTTGACGGCGCGCTAAAGCTGTACGAAAGGACCGGAAACAAGTACTATCTCGCATGGGCCCGCCGTGAGTATGGCTGGTTCATGCACAGCGGGCTGATAAACCGCCAGTACCTTGTAAATGATGGGCTCAACAAAAAGTGCAAAAATAATGGTGAATATACCTGGACCTATACCCAGGGCGGGCTTATACAGTCCCTTGTGGATGCGTCACACGTATTCCACAGGGGTTACTACCTTAAACTGGCACAGAAGGTTGCAGATGCAAACGACAGATTAAATGTCGATTCGCACGGAATACTTTATGAAAAGGGCTGTGAACCAAGCAACTCGTGCTCTACCAACGGAACCCAGTTCAAGGGCATCTACATGCAGAGTCTAGCTAATCTTTACTTTTCAAACCACAATCCCGCTGACAAGGCCTTCATCTTAAAGAATGCAGGCGCCATAATCGCCCACGATCAGGAAAATGGAAAGATAGGCGTACACTGGGATGGCCCATTCGCAAACCACAATGCAAGCACGCAGTCTTCAGGCCTAGACTCACTCAACGCTGCAATACTTGTGAAGTCCGTTCGCCACTAAGCAGCCAGCCCCAACGGCAATGAAATGCAAAATGTATGCAAATTTATAAGAAGCCCTCCAGCGTAAATAAATGGGTATTTTTATGGCAGAAAATCTGGCAATAGACAAGCAAAGCACGGCTCTGGTAATCATAGACCTGCAAAAGGGCATAGCATCAAGGGAGACTGCACCTTACAGCGCAAGCGCGGTAATCGGCAATGCAGCTAAGCTTGCAGAATCCTTCAGGAAGAGCAGCATGCCTGTATTTCTTGTTCATGTGATATCATCAGACGCTGACCGCCTAAACCCCATTGCCGATGAGCAGATGTTCGCAAGGCCGCAGCAGATGCCTGCTGACTGGGCGGAGTTCGTTACGGAACTGAAAAAGACCGATTCGGACATAGTGATAACAAAGAAGCAATGGGGCGCGTTCTACGGCACTGAACTTGAGCTGCAGCTCAGGCGCAGGAAGATAAATACGATAGTACTTTGCGGCATAGCAACAAACTACGGTGTTGAGAGTACCGCGCGCTTTGCTTACGAGTACGGATTCCACCAGATATTCGCTGAGGATGCAATAGCGTCCATGTCAAAGGAGATGCACGATTCATCAATAAACTATGTGCTTAAGCGTATCGGCAGGGTAAGGAAGACAGAAGAGATAATCGCAAGCCTGGAATCCTAGTCATTTTACTGATGTTGCAAGCTCCTGCTCACGGGATTGGTTTACCTTATCCCCGGCATGTGAGGAGAAATACCTTAGCGTATCTCTATCACAAATTCCTTCTCTTATTGACCTGACCAAATCTTTACAGTCTCCAGTCTTTTTTGTTAGTAGTTCTACGGCTCTACTTATGGTTTAATTATTGGCGCATTTGTGGGTGCTGTATTAAGCTACGCATATGAAAAATCGAATGCACTTAAAACTCCTTCAACCAACCGAATGTGACAGTTTATTAATTCAACCGATTATGCGACAAAACCTTAATTCCCTACCCTTCATATCCTGTCTTCCTTGCCCACTCCTTCATACCACTGCTTACGTGCGGGTCCTTGGCCCTCAGTTTCATTGTCAGTATCACAAAGCTGGAATGCACATGACCAAGCCCGATGTCCGATTTAAGCCATTTAAGGAGCTCAGCATAAGTTGCAACTATCTTGCCCCTTTTCACGAAGCCCATTTTGCCTGCCAGTTTCCAGAAATCCTCTTGAGTCTTTCCAGTCTTGGCCTCTATATTCTCGACATATGCCCTGAATGTCGGCCTTCCCATTCAATTACCCAAAATATTAATAGTATTTCCCGTTGGGGTGAGTCGAACACCCAACCTGTCGGTATCTACTCCTTGAACTCAAGAAGTTCACAAACTACAGCCGACCGCTCTAGCCATTGAGCTACAACGGGATATCTCGCTTTATGAAGACAAGATTATAATAATACTAACTATTTAATATATTTGGATTTGTGATGCCGGAGAAAAGCAGCAGCCGGAAGGGCAAAGGCGAGCCAGGAAAACCTAACATCTCTTTCAAGGCTAAAAAGCAGCAGCCTGGCCAAGAAAGGCAGATATATTCGCACACTCCAATGTTTTTTTACTGGTCTAAAGATGTAATTAAGGCATTCATAAGCCAAAAAAACTTCCCTGATGCTCTTGCTGTTGTATTTGCATCAGCAAGCGTCGCAATAGCATTTCCATTCTTCCCTGTATTGATCCTTATCCCACTCCTTCTAATAACCTTCATAATAACCCTATATTCCCCTCTTCTTGGCTTAATGGCACTTTTATTCGAAACCCTCCCCATGTTCATTTACCAGACTCCGCTTCTTGCATGGATAATGATCATATTCATGAGTTTTGGCCTGTTCATTGCGCACAAGCACTACCGTTCAATAACGTTTGTGTACGCGCTAATAGTCCTTCCCATGTCATATCTGGGCGCCTATCTTGAGATACCTGCATTCATACTTGGCATTTTGTATATTGGATTTAGGAGGGCGGTGGTGGCAACGGTCCTTGTACTCCTTCTTGTGGCGATGCTATCTGGCATGACAGGAATACAGAATTCAGCGCCAATACTGTATGACGCAAGCGGCGCTGCTCATGCTTTAGGCAGTAGCGTTTCACAATACACAATGCCTTCAAAGCCAGCGCCCACGATTGGGAACTTCATTGGCGTTATATACCCAACGATTAGCCAGTTCTTCAACTTCAACGTCTCTTCAGAGCTGTTTAACGGATTCGGACTTGCAATATCTGCAATGTTCTATGATTCTGAGATATTGGCAATACAGATAGTCGTATGGCTGCTTGTAGTATTCGCAATGACAAATTACGTGATAAAAAGCAGGTCTGGGCTGAAGGGCACAGAATCAAGCTTCTTCTGCCTGATAATCCTTGGCGTATACGTCTTCTTGTCATACCTCACAAACGTACAATCAAATGTGCAGGTCTTGGGGGGATTCGTAGCAACCCCATTGATGGTCTTTATACTTGAATACAACAACATCGAGGTTGTAAAGTCCCTGTCTGTGATGAAGCAGGACTTCCTGGGCAACTTTGGCGAGGCCTTTCAGGATCTCGCCAGCGGAACTAGGGAGACACTGAAAGATATTGCAAACTACGAGCAGACAAAGGAAGAGGTCAGGCAGGCTGTCATTGCCCCGATTGAGCACAGGGAAATATCGGGCGCATACAATGTCAAGCCTGCTAGGGGCATACTCCTGTTCGGTCCTCCTGGAACCGGAAAGACACTTCTCATGCGCGCGCTCGCAAATGAGATACGTGCCAAATTCTTCTATGTAAAAACGTCATCAATCATATCCCCGTTCCAGGGCGAAAGCTCCCAGATGCTCTCAAAAATCTTCAGTACTGTAAAGAGGAACAGCCCTGCAGTGCTCTTCTTCGATGAACTTGATGGGATAGCCAGCAACAGGGAGTCGCAGGAATCCGATAGCAGCAGGCAGTTGCTTTCCACACTTCTTTCAGAAATGGACGGATTCCAGAATATCGAAGGCGTAGTGATTGTGGGCTCAACAAACGCGCCGCAGATCCTTGACCCTGCAATAATGAGGCCCGGGAGGTTTGACAAGATAATCTACATGCCGCTGCCTGACAAGGCAGGAAGGGCAAAGATATTCAAGTACTATCTAGACAAGCTCCCAGTCAGTGAGAGTATCCCCTACGCAAAGCTTGCTGATGCTACTGCAAGATACAGCGGTGCGGACATCAAGAACATATGCAATGAGGCAGCAAGGGCTGTTGCTGATGAGGCAGTAAAGCAGCATAAAGTGCTTCAGATAAACGGCGATGACGTAATGGCAGTCATAAAATCAACAAAGCCCTCAACATCCTTGTCCAGCATAGACAGATACAATGCATTCAAGATTGACTATGAAAGAAGGACGCATCCAGAGATGATGGAAGAGAAAGAGGGCGACACAAAGCTTCGTGATGTAGTAGGTCTCGAAAGCGCCAAAAAGGCGCTCTACGAAGCAGTAGAGGTACCAATCCTGCATCCCAATCTGATAAAGAAATACGATGTTCAGAACATAAAAGGAATCCTGCTCTTCGGGCCTCCGGGCACAGGCAAGTCAATGCTCATGAGGGCAGTTGCAAACGAGCTTGAAGGCGTTGCACTTATCTGTGCATCAGGATCAGACATAGCAAAGAGAGGACTTGAGCACTCTCTCACATCAATAAGGGAGATATTCGACAGGGCAAGGGAGAACTCGCCATCAATACTCTTTATAGACGAGCTTGATGCATTGCTTCCTGACAGGAATGACTCAAGCGAGCTTGCAATACAGGTTACAAGCGAGTTTCTGCAGCAGCTTGACGGAATAAGGAAGTCTGGCACTGTTGTACTGGTAGGCGCAACAAACCGCCCAGATGCAATAGATCCGGCAATACTGCGTCCTGGGCGCATTGACAAGTTTATCTTTGTGCCTCCTCCAAATCAGGCGGAACGCGAAAAGCTATTCGAGGAGTACCTTAGCAAGGCGCCCCTTGAAAAGGACATGGACTTCGACAAACTTGCAGAGAAGACTGAAGGATACACGGGCGCGGACATTGCAAATATGTGCCGCGAAGCGAAGATGAAGGCTCTTGAGACAAACGTCTCAACTGCAGAGGAGTGCACTATAACACTTAAAGATGTGCTTGCAATAATTACTAGCATCAAACCATCGGCGCCACCAGGCGCACTTGGCAGATACATGCAATTCATATCCCTTTATGGTGGAAGATGATGTTACCATTGCTCCTGCTTATAGTCCTAATACCATTCGCTTTCATACTGCCAATACTTTTGCTGGACAAAAGGCATTCGTACAAGATTGCATTCGTAGCTTCTGCACTGTCATTCCTTCTTGTCGGGGTGGTTGCATACTCGTACTATACAGGAACGGCAGTTGCATCATCGCCAACACAGTTTTACATACAACAGCTTAACCTAAGCTTCAGCTTGCAGACAACGCCCTACACTGTCCTGCTTCTAATAATGACATCCATAGTCTTCCTTGCAGCTTCTATAGTAGGAAAGTACTTCATAGGCGCAAGGGAAAGGACTTACAACATAATATTCCTTCTTGCACAAGGCGCATCGCTTGGGGTGTTTCTTGCATCAAGCCTTGTCTTCTTCTACATCTTCTGGGAAATAACGGAAATAATGATGTTCTTCATAATCTTCATGTATGGGGGATACAACAGGCGCTATGCAAGCATAAAATTCATAATCTATTCAATAATTTCCAGCCTTCTCCTATTGATAGGGATAATGCTGCTTTACAGCGCTCCTACAATACACACGTTTGACATAGCCTCAATAATCAAGCTCTCAAGCACGCTCAGCATGTCCACCCAGCTTCTAGTCATGATGCTCTTCCTGGTGGCATTTATGATAAAGATGCCTGTATTCCCATTCCATACCTGGCTGCCTGATGCGCACACAGAGGCCCCAACAACAGGTAGCATGATACTTGCAGGCGTGCTTCTAAAATTCGGGGGCTACGGGCTTATGCTGATGTTCCTCATGCTGCCAATAGCCTCTTCATACACCCTTTACTTCTTCCTACTCTTCCTATTCTCAACTATCTATTCTGCATTTGTATCGCTTCGCCAGTCAAACCTCAAGCGCCTCATCGCATACACAAGCATAACTGACATGGGGATAGTTGCGATAGGACTAAGCGCAATAAACGCCGCAGGATACAACGGCGGCCTTTACATGATGTTCAACCACGGAATAGCCATATCTCTCCTCTTCCTTATTGCAGGCACTATTGACGAGCTGTACGGCACCCTTGAGATAAACAAGATAAAAGGAGTAATCAATAACTTCCCCGGCATAACCTACCTGTTCATACTTGGCACATTCATCGCCCTTGGCATTCCGCTCAGTTCAGGCTTCATAGCAGACCTTATACTATTCATAGGAGCAACAAGCGCATTCGGCCTTATGGGCCTTCTTGCGCTAGCAGGCATTCTCATAATAGGCGCAGCATTATTCTGGGTAATTGAGAGATCCTTCATGAGCGTCTCCCATGCATCCGAGCCGTACAATGTCTTTGACAGGAGCGTGACAATAGCAGGGATCCTGCTTATAGCTGCTGCGGTACTCTTTGGCATAATGCCATTGCTTCTATACACGCCATGACCTACATGAAGTTAAGAAAAGAACATTATCTCCTGGTCTTTCTTGCTGCAGGATTGTCTCTATTCCTGTACGAGCAGATAACATTAGCAAAGCTCGTAGTGCTACTTGCCGGGATTTTGCTGTTCAACATCCTTCTTCAATTCAAGAAACTGCAGTTTAGGGCGTTGCTGATACTCTTATGCCTGGCCTACGTCACT
>JAGWHH010000041.1 GCA_028866935.1 Microcaldota archaeon
TAGTTGCAAACATGCTCACATCTTCGAACAGCTTTTCATATACAATCCCATCTTCGCAAGCAGGAAACACTCTTTATGCTAATGTATTTGTCACTGATGAATCGTACAATTCCATCACTATAAACTCAGTCCTCTCAGGAACCATTTCAATCAACCAGGCGCTCGCAATCCCAACTCTTTTGGCATCAAACACCCCAAAAGTTGACACCAACCAGTACGAACTCTTCTCCGCCTACGAATCAGGAGGCACAACGCCTTACACCTACAACTTCCTGGTCTACAACTCAGTAACCAACATCCTAGTAGCGAATATGCTCACCACATCAAACACCTTCCTATGGCAGGTAACTGGGAATACTGGAAATACCATAAATGCAAACGTATTTGTTACAGACTCCGCTTCAATCTCAGCTACTGCAAACTCCGTACTTATAAACACTCTACGCGTAAATCAACAGCTATCTAAAGGACTTCCAGCGCAGTACGCATCAAATTCCATTGTCGACCAAGGCCAATGGGAAACAATAACTCCAACCTGGAGCGGAGGCACCCCATTATATGGCGCCAATTACATGCTCTACGACTCAGGCGGCGCGCTAAGGGCAAATGCCGTTACCGTTCCGCGCTTTGATGCCCAGCTTTACGGTATCTTTACGTCACAAATAGATGCGCCATACACTCAAATAACAAATGCAATAACAATATCTGGCTGGATTGATCCTTCCTCTATATACAACCACGGATACAGCCAAGAAGGCTATATACAAGCAATCAGCGGTTCCTATCTTAACTACCTTAGGTACGACGGCGGCAGCGGCGTTGAGGGAATATTTTCAATAGGCGGCTCCACTGTTAACTTGGCTAGCACTAGCTCGCTGACGTACAATTCATGGTACAACGTTGTTTTCAGGTACAACGGTTCCTATGTGGCATGGTTTATAAACGACACATTTAGCGGCAGAACTGCTGCAAGCGGAAGCATAGTAACCGGTACAAACCAGATCGTCTTGGGGGATGGGCCATACGGTTCGTTTAATGGTAACATGTCCAATTTCCAGGTATACAACGGGGCTCTTACAAACAGCCAAATACAGTCCCTTTATACCGAGGGCTTTACAGGTTCGCCAGTGGCCCCTGCAAGCATCGTTGATTGGTGGCCACTTAACGGAAATGGAAATGACCTGAGCGGAAACGGCAACAATGGTGTCGTATCAAATGTCAACTTCCTTCCTGTCAACATACTCAATCCAGAATCACCGCCCGCGAGCAACGGGACACGTTACACATTCCAGGTAACCGGCGCCTGGGCCACAGGCGGCGCAACAGGCAATGCAATAATTACCGATAATGCGTCGTACCAAGGAAGCGTAACCGATTCCTTGTCATTCACTGTAAATCCCGCGCTTGCAATCCCAACGCTTTCAGCATCAAACACCCCTGGAATAGACTCAGGCCAGTACGAACTCTTCTCCGCCTACGAATCAGGAGGCACAACGCCATACACCTACAACTTCCTGGTCTACAACTCGGTCACCAACATCCAGGTCGCCAACATGCTTACCACATCAAACACCTTCCTATGGCAGGTAACCGGAAATTCAGGGAACACCATCTATGCAAACGTATTTGTCACCGACTCCGCAACCACAAACGAGATAGCAAACTCTGTACTGACTACTACTATTACTGTAAATCCGCTGCCAACAGTAACAATAACCAACCCGACAAACACGATAGTAGACGTTAACCAGTACGAGACCTTCAACGCACTAATAACAGGAGGAACCGCACCATTCACCTACAACTTCTTCATCGCAAACTCTGTGACAACAGGGACATACCACAAATACGCGCCAGGATACAACGGAATAACATTCCAGGTAACGGCGGCAAACGACCTTGCAAACAGCCTCGAAGAGGCAAACGTGGTAATAACCGATTCGGGCGCAACATCAGCAAACTCAGTATACAGCGCGAAGTTCACGATCAACCCCGCGCTCACATCAGTTACGATCGCTAACTCCAACACCCTGATCGATGCAGGGCAGTACATAACAATAACCCCAACGATAACCGGGGGATCATCCCCATATGTTGCAGTGTTCGCGATATCAAACCAGGTGACCGGCGCAGCAATAAACACGATAACTGTGACATCCGCCTCGCCTACGGCGACATTCTACCTGCCTTCGTGGATCAGCGGCAACACGATCCAGGCAAACGTTGTCATAACCGACAGCGCGACAACAAACGAGATACAGGCATCGTCTTACAGCGCGCTCGGGTTCAACGCAGTACAAAGCGCAGGACTTCTCACAGAGACAAACACCGTGATAGACGCAGGGCAGTACTCCAGGCTGACCCCAACTGGGCAGTCAGGAGGGACGCAGCCATATGCCTATTCATACTTCTCGCAGGCGGCGTGCGCAGGCGCATCGATCGGCTCAGGCGCATCACTGCTCGTAAACCCATCATCAACCACAACGTACAGCTTCAATTCTGTTGACAGCGCGACAACGCCAACCTCAGTTTGCAGCGCATCAAACACCATCACCGTAAACGCTGCTCCAATTATCACTATAACTACTTCATCAAATGCAGTAGATGTTAGCCAATCAATAACAATAACCAACACTGTAACTGGCGGAATCACTCCTTACGCCTACGCTTACACGGTCTTTGAGTACGGAAGCGCAGCTGCAGGCGCCCAGAACGTCATATTAGGCAGTAACGCAATAACATTTAACAGCGCAGGAACATTCAACGTAATAGAGTCTGTAACGGATACATCCGGAGCAACTGCATCTTCAACAAACAGTGTCATTACAGTAAATGCAGTACCAACAATAACGATAACTCCATCCAATACTGCAGTAGATACGGGACAGTCAATCACAATTACAAACACAGTGAACTTTGGAACCCCTCCATACACCAGTTATGCATATACTGTGTTTGAGTACGGAAGCGCAGCTGCAGGCGCTGCAAATGTAGTAATAGGCAATAATCGTATAACATTCAACTCTGCTGGAACCTTCAATGTACTTGAATCTGTTACAGATGCAGCAGGATACACTGCCGCATCCTCAAACAGCGTAATCACAGTTAGCGGCACCCTCAGCGTCACTATCTCCGCAAGCCCTACACTGCCTTCGTCTCAGGATGTTGGTCAGACTGAAGTCCTTACAGCATCTGCATCAGGCGGCACAGGTAGCTATACCACTTACAACTTCCTAGCATTTAATAGCGTTACAGGAATAGTCGTAGGCAACTTCTTGACAACAGGAACCACATGGAATTACGTAATACCCTTATCACAATCAGGCAATACGCTTGTATTCAACGTTCTTGTCACTGATAGCAATAACAACAATGCAAACAGCGTTAATACTGGTGTACTTACTGTAATAACGTTATCAACCCCAACCATATCTCCTACATCTGCAGCGCCTTACGATACCGGTACATTTGTCACATTCGCAACTTACGTGACTGGAGGCACAGCGCCATACACCTACAACTTCCTTGTATTCAACAGCATTACAAACGTTCAAGTAGCGAATATGCTTACCTCATCCAACTCATTCGAGTACATTCTGCCTTCATCACTTGCAGGCAATACGGTATATGCAAATGTAATAGTAACAGACAATAACAACGCTCAGGCAAATTCAGTACACTCCGGTGTGATCACAGTCAATGCAGCACTCTCAACTCCAACTATTTCACCAACTCAAGCTGGGACCTACTCGATTGGCCAGGTTGTTACATTTGGATCTTATGTAACGGGAGGCACCCCAAGCTACACGTACAACTTCCTAGTCTACAATTCAATTACAGGCATACTAGTTGCCAACATGCTCACATCTTCGAACAGCTTTTCATATACAATCCCATCTTCGCAAGCAGGAAACACTCTTTATTCTAATGTATTTGTCACTGACAGCGCAACCAACTCGGTAACTGTTAACTCAGTACTTTCAGGAGTAATAACAGTAAGTACACAGCTAGCGATAACATTGACCTCATCAACAAGTGCAACAGATGTGGGTCAGAACGTTATATTCACCAATACAACTTCAGGGGGCCAGGTGCCTTACGTATTTACATATAACGTATTCCAGTATGGAAGCCAGAACATTGCATCAGGAAATTATGTCAGGACTGGCAATACAATAAAGTTCACTTCCCCTGGCACATATAATGTGCTTGAATCTGCAACAGACAATGCCCAAACTACTGTGTCATCTGCCAATGTAGTTATAACCATCAATGCACTCCCTTCAATAACAATTTCTCCAACTTCAGCAGGAATATCAAATGGCCAGAGCATACAATTCACCAATATCACCTCTGGAGGAACAAGGCCGTTTGTCTTTACATATAATGTATTCCAGTTCAATGTAATTGCAGCTTCAGCTAATTACCTAATATATGGCAATACGATAACATTCAACTATCCTGGCACTTACAATGTGATAGAGTTCGTTACAGACAACGCAGGCAACATTGGTGTCTCGGCAAACTCAGTAATAACAGTAAATGCAGTAACTGCAGTTACGCTATCAACTCCAGTTAATACAATTCTTGACGCAGGCCAGTATGAAACATTCAATGCAACTTTCATAGGCGGAACAGGTCCTTACACATTCAATTACATAATAGCAAATTCTGTTACCAATGCTGTGTTACAGTACCAGTACTTCAGCTCCGTTGCATCAAGCACCAATACCTTCCAATGGCAGGCACCGTACATCGATGCAGGAAACACTGTGGTTGCTAATGTAATTGCAACGGGCTTCAATGCACTCGGGGTCCAGGTTACTGTAAACAGCGTAAACAGCCAGCAGTTAACTCTTAATACGGATCTAGGCACACCTGCCTTAAATGAATCTGCCACATCAGTTGCACCATCAAGCGTGGTAACATTCAATGCAATATTGCCTCCTTCAAACACAGGTTCCTCTTCATACACCTACAACTTCTTCATTACAAACAGCGGGACTGCCGTAGGCAATATTCTATTGTCAGGCATAGCATCTACAAACAACGCATTCATATGGTCTATACCAAATGGGCTATCTGGAGTTACCTTGCAGGCCCAAGTGACGATTACTGACAGCGCAACATCACGGGCATCATCAAGCAACACAAACAGCCTTACTATTACAGGAATATCAACCTCAAGCACAACCCAGGCCACCACAGTAAGCTCCGGCGGAGGCGGATGCGTAGGCGCATGCGTGCATGGAAGCGGAGGGTCCGGGGTGCCGCCGCCGCAGCCAGTAGTCACAATGTCTAACGGCAACGCAACAGTAAGTGACATAGCTGCCCTAGGATCTGTAACTGTAACCCTTGACAATAAGACATACCAGATATCTGACGTTGATCTGCATGCCAACTACACGATACTTAACATAAACGGGCAATTGTACACCATTTATCCAAACACCACAATACCCATAAACAACACTCTGCTTTACCTAAGGCTCCTTCAGTTACAATTCCCATATGGTGGAAGGCACAGCGTCTCGTTTAGCGTATATCACGCACAGCAGCCATCACCAACTGAGCTTTTTGGAATCAACTACCTGCCTACATACACCTCAACAAAAGTCGGCGAAATAACGCAGTCCCAGTTGGAAATACAAAATACCTGGTCCACTCCGGAGTACGTGACCCTTGCAGCTCCCCAGTCATTTGCAGGAGTAATACTCTTCTCTGCAAACAGCCTATACCTGACTCCAGGGCAAAGCGTATCTGTGAATCTGGAGATTAGGTCAGGACAAGATGTCCAGCCCGGTGTCTATATAGTGCCCATACAAATAAGCTCTACAACTGCAGCTGGAATAAACACAAAGGAGACCGAATACCTATCTATGGACATTTACAATGGGTCATCGGCAGTTCCGTCCACAGCAACCCAGATCAACTTACTGAATAATTCGCATTCAATAACCGGCACAATACTGGTACAAAGCGCAAATAACACTGGCATCTCCAACACAATGCTACAAACGATACTTCCTATTGCTGTAACTGACAACATCTCGAACATAAAGGCGTACGGCATACAGAACAATGTAAGCATAGTCAATGGGCAGTATGTTATTGACTGGTATCTTAATTACCTGCCAAAGCACCAACAGGCATACGCATACTTTACGATAGACAATCCAACATCGATACCTGGCGTTGCCTTCCTGAAGAACACGCTTGTGCCTACAACACTATTGCAGAAGAGGCAAAGCGTGAATATTGTGGGTGTTTACCTGCCCACATTATATGTAGATTCGTCCGGAAAGATAACGGTCACAGGCATATATACCAATTCAACTGCGCAGAAGGTCACATTTACCCTGAAGGGTCCTTCTGACATACCAATACAGAACGCTACACAGGTCATAAATGCAACTCTTAACCAGACCATTACAAGCACATTCACCGTGCAGATAGGAAACATTACTGGCACAAGGCTGTTCTACCTTGATGTAAGCACACCTTCGGGCACCAACATTAATGACACGCTGCCAGTTTTCATAATTCAGAAGCCACAATACTCAATTACAGTTCCTACAAACGCAGCGAGCCTCTCCCCGCAGCTCCAGAAGAATCTGGAACTGGGCGCCATTGCAGCTGTAGCGATTATCGCAGCTATATACCTCATAATGCGCATTTCTGAAAGATCGCGTAGAAGGAGCCAGAGGGAAGCTCTTGACAAGCTTAAGAGCCAGATAACCAATCCGAATGTGCCTCCAAAATAGCGCGTTAAAGTTAAATACCTAAATAGCCACAATAATACCTATCGGGTGTCATTATAGTAGAAAAATTGATTATACTCGGTTCAGGGCCTGCAGGGCTCTCGGCTGCGATATACGCCTCAAGGGAGGGGTTTAACCCTCTAGTGATAGGCGGATATAATCCAGGAGGCCAACTGCTTCTTACTACTGTGGTAGAGAACTATCCTGGCTTTCCTGATGGCATTGATGGTCCGGTACTCATAAGCCAGCTTAGGAAGCAGGCAGAGAAGTTCGGGACAAGGTTCATAGATACCAATGCGACTGCAGTGGACTTCAGCAGCAAGCCGTTCAAAGTCACTGCAGATGAGAAAGTCTATGGGGCGGATAGCATAATCATTGCCACTGGCGCAAATGCAAAATGGCTAGGCATAGACTCAGAAAAGAAGTTCATAGGCCACGGGGTTTCAAACTGTGCGACATGTGATGGCCCTTTCTATAAGGGAAAAGACGTCATAGTGGTTGGCGGAGGAGACACCGCTATGGAGGATTCAATATTCCTTACACGGTTTGCAAACAGCGTCACCATAGTCCACAGAAGGGACGGCCTTAAGGCGAGCAAGGTAATGCAGGAGAGGGCAAAGAGCAACCCAAAGATAAAATTCATATGGAATACGGGTATAGAGGAGATACTCGGAGAGACTTCCGTAAGCTCTGTGCGGTTAAAGAATGTTTTGACTAACGAGGTCAGCGAGATGAAGATAGGCGGGGTCTTTGTTGCAATAGGATACAACCCAAACACGGAAATATTCAAGGGAATAGTCAAGCTTGATGAAAAAGGCTACATAGTGCCTATTGACGAAGTAAAGACCGGGATAGACGGTGTCTTTGTTGCAGGAGATGTAGCCGACCACTTTTACAGGCAGGCAGCTACAGCATCAGGAAGCGGCGTAAAGGCTGCGCTTCATGTAAGGGAGTACCTGTCAAATCTCGAAGATATGCAAAAAAGCAGGACCTGATTAATCTAGGGAGATCTTTTTCTGGCCTTTATTGCTGATAAGATTCGATACGCGTACGCCTATCTTTCTTACCTTTTTGGATTTATCAACGCTCTGCCTATACAGCTCCTTAGCTGTCTGTATAATCGTATTAAGCTCGTTTGTTGCACGCACACTCCTGCTGTGCAGATGCTCTGTGAAGTCCCCATATCTAAGCTTAAGTGTGATTGTCTTGAAAGACTTTTGATTCTTAGATGCATCAGCAATTACATCAGCGCTTAGCTTCTCTATTGCCTTTTCCACAACCCGATCGTCATCTGTATTCTGTTCAAATGTGAGCTCCCTGCCTATTGATTTAACTTCATAGTTCTCAATGACATCGCTGTCATCTATTCCATTGGCGTTCTTTACCATTTCAGGCCCAAAAGCACCAAACTGGTCTATAAGGCGCATAGGATTGGCTTTTGCAAGCTCTCCTATCGTATTATACCCGAGCTTCTTGAGCTTCTCGCTGGTCTTGCCTCCGATTCCATACATCTTTCCAACATCCATTTCAGCAAGGAATCTTCTGGATTGAGCATCAGTGACAAGCTTTATCCCATTGGGCTTGGCCTTTTCACAAGCCATTTTTGCAATAAGCTTGTTAGGGCCTATCCCAATCGATGATTTTATACCTGCCTTCGAAAGCACTTCATCCTGTATTTTCTTGGCATAAGCTTCAGCGTCTTCATAATCAGGAACCTTGCTTGATGCGTCTATGAAAGCCTCATCAACGCTCACCTGCTCGAACTTCCCTGCAAATACCTTGATTACTTCCATGACTTTCTTTGATATTTCATCATAGTAGTCAAAATCAACAGGCAGAAAGACCGCATCAGGCTTGGCCTTGTAAGCCACGGATATGGGCATACCGCTCCTTATTCCAAACTCCCTTGCCTTGTAGTTGCATGTCATTACAACCCCGCGCCCTGCCCCTCCCTTAGGGTCTGCTCCTACTATCGAGGGCTTGCCCTTTATCTCCGGATGCCTAAGTTCCTCGCATGCCACATAGAAGTAGTCCATGTCTATTAGCATTATAATTCTCATGCAATCCACTATTCAAGGAAGACTTCCTTCACCTGCCCCTCAGGGTAGGTCTCCTTGAATATCTGCGATGTAAATGTATAAAGATTCACTTCAGGACGTTTCCATGTTCCTTTGGGCAACCCTGCCTTTTCGCATATGCTGTCAAGGAACTCATCCTTATTCCATTTGTGCTCAATGGCAACTTCAGGAAGAAGCAATCCGCTCCTGAAGCCGTACTGTATCATAAGTCCGTCACGTCCTATCCTAACCGCCCTTTTCCTGTCATCAGGGGCACTCTTTTCAACAAGCTTGGGTGGGGAAAGCACATTCACTTCAACAACTATCTCCTCAAGCTCGTTCACTGCAACAGGCACGAATCTTGGATCTTCAGTCGCAGCAGCTATTGCAGCATCAACCAGCCTCTTCTTGATGTGGCCTGAAGGAAAAGGGAACCCTATGCATCCCCTAAGCGCCATTGTGGGATAATGCTCAAGCGTCACGAATACTCCCTGGTTTTCCTCAAAGCCGTCAAGCATCTTCTCAATTAGCGAGCGTTCGAATTTTGGGCTTTTAAGATAGAGGTCTATTGTATAGCGTGCAGCCTTCACTAGCGCCTCTCCCTGAGCAAGCAGATAAGCCATGAAAAGGTTAGAGCTGAAAAAACTAAAAAGATATCGTAAAAATAAGCATAGCTAAGCTTTTAGATGAAAGTTTCTCTAATTAGCACTTACTCTCCGCAATCATCTGCGTCCTTATGGAAAAACTTGTCTACATCCCCAACGACGGCCTCGCCGCTGTTTATGGTTCTTCCGCAATTTTCGCATACCAATGCGTCAGTCTGTGCTGTCCATTCTATAGGCATATACCCACCCATTAACATATCCTCATTCAAAGATTTTAAATGTTCGTTTTAACTAAGGATTTTCGTTAAATGGATTTTTTTCTTTCAATTAAGGGATATCTTTGATATTTAAACATTTCTATTTATTTGCTGTGTCCCATAAATCACCTCATTTTGATGAATAAATTGAGGAGATTTACCTTCGTAATAATCTCCTTTTCCATG
>JAGWHH010000042.1 GCA_028866935.1 Microcaldota archaeon
CCGTGTCGAGCGCGAGACGGGCCCCAAGGACGTGAGGGCCGAGGGTGAGGCCGGGCATCTAGAAGCTCACCCGGGTGCGACTCGGTCCGTTCTTCTTGACCGCCTCGAGCACGAGTTTCTTGAGAAACTCAACGTCCGTGGCCAACTTTGGATCTAGGTCATACAGATTACCGAAAACATGCAGTCCAACGATCCTGTTCTTTGCATTAGGATAAGTTTCCTGGATTTCCAATACTTTGCTCTTCGGTTTTAGTTTCGCGTTTTGTTCAGTTATTGTAGTCATCTTATGCGGACCTAGGTGTTTAACAACCCCTATTGCATAAATACATTCTTGCTGTATGGATATATGCTGAGCAATTAATATTTAAATATATTACTTTGAGTCTGCTAAGCTAATACACGGATGTATATGGATATAAACGATTTGGTCGGAAAGCTCCCCAACGAAGCAATAGAATCGATGACAAATAGGGGCATAATCACACTCACTCCTCCTCAAGAAAATTCAGTAAAAGAGGGGCTTTTAACCAATAAAAGCTTTGTTATCGCTGCCCCAACGGCAAGCGGAAAGACGCTAATTGCAGAAATGGCGATGGTAAAGTCGGTGATCTGGGATAGAAAGAAGGCAGTTTACGTAGCTCCAATGAGGGCTCTTGTACGAGAGAAGTACACGGAGTTCAAGGCAGCGTATCCGTTCCTAAAAATCGCAATGTCCGTCGGAGATCTTGATTCGTTGGACAGATGGCTTGAAGAATATGACATCATTCTTGTATCTACAGAGAAGTTCGACAGCCTGATAAGGCACGGGCTTCACTGGCTCGGCTCTATCGGCTGCGTAGTAATAGACGAAGTGCACATGATAGGCGAGCCTGGCAGAGGCCCGACGCTAGAAATACTGATTTCGAAATTGAAAAGGATGTCAAGCGATGCGCAAATAATCTGCCTTAGTGCAACTATCGGAAATACAAAAGAGCTTGCCGGCTGGCTTAGGTCAGAGCTAATCGAGAGTGATTACCGCCCAGTTCCTCTCGAAAAAGGAATAGAGCTCAACGGAGCTGCGCAGTACGATAGCGGAAAAGAAGAAAAACTGGATTCGCACAGCAAAATACCTGAAATAAGGATAATTGAAGATACGATTAGGAAGGGGAAGCAGGCAATAATATTCTACAGCACGAAGCGCAACGCAGAGGCAGGAGCAGAACGCCTTTCGAAGGACATAGGGCGGCACCTTTCAAAGGAGGAAAAAGAGGATCTTTCAAAAATAAGCGCCGAAGTGCTTGACGCTCTGTCAAAACCCACTGCCCAGTGTGAAAAAGAGGCAAAAGCCATTCTCGGAGGGGCAGCATTTCACCACAGCGGCCTTGTAAACGAACAAAGAAGCCTAATAGAGGATGCGTTCAGGGCAGGAAAACTGAAGGTTGTGTGCTCAACTACAACTTTAGGGCTAGGTGTGAATCTTCCTGCGCACACCGTGGTTGTGCGCGACACTTTCAGGTATGGCGAGTCCGGAAGCGAGTATATCGGCATTAATGAAATAACCCAGCTTTTCGGCAGGGCAGGCCGTCCAAAATACGACAAGACTGGAAGGGCCTTGCTAATTGCGCAGTCAAAGCCTGAGGCTGTAGACCTATATAACAGGTACATACTATCAGATCTTGACCCTATAACCTCAAATCTGGGCATTCTGCCAATTCTAAGGACGCACATACTTGCATTTGTTGCTACAAAGTTCCTAACAAGCGAGGAATCAATGCAAGATTTCCTTAACACAACCTTCTACGGCTACCAATATGCCAATTCAAGCGAACTAAAGATGATAATTGCAAGCATACTTAAGGAATTATACGAATGGGGATTTGTAGAGAAAAGAGGAAGCATTTACAAGGCAACTGCAATAGGCGAGCGCGTAAGCGAATTGTACATCGATCCGCTTTCTGCAAGATGGATACTCGATGCGCTTCCCAAGATAAAGGACGACAAGTCGATACTCTTCATGATATCAAATACGCTTGAGATGCGCCCTTACGTAAAGGCAACTGAGGACGCAAATGAGGAATTTCTTAACTATCACTACATGCTTGAAGGAACAGTTTCAAGCTACGAAGCAGACGAATTTGCCATATATGACCCGGTAAAGCCTTTCAGCACAGCGCTCATGCTCAATGACTGGATAGAGGAAAAGACAGAGAAGGACATAATAAAGGCATACCGCACCACTCCAGGCGCGCTGTTTACCAAGGTTTCAAACGCAGACTGGCTGCTTTATGCAAGCACCGAGCTTGCCAAGCTTGTGCGAATCAATACCCTAAGATTGCTCGAGGCAAGGATCAGGGTAAAGTATGGCGTAAAGAAGGAGCTTCTTGACCTAATAAGATTGGAGCAGGTAGGAAGAGTAAGGGCGCGCCTGATGCATGAAAAAGGAATTAGGTCTGTTGCAGACCTTAGGAAGAAAGAGTCAGAAAGCCTTGTCATCGAAATGTTCGGAAACGAGATTGCAGGAAAAATATTGTCACAGGTTTCTACGGATAAATAAACCGAACTTGCAAACAATGTTTATATATGCTTTTTAAAAAACAGAATGTGGTTAAAAATGCACGCAGCGGTTGATAAGAGAAGACCTGGGGGATTCACACACGTGGCTGGAAATGAAAGCTCCATTTACTTTTCTTTAGAGCAGGCGGACTTTGCCTCTGCCACTGCCAAGATCACTCAGGCAGGATTGAAGATGCCAAACGCAAAGGAGATACTCACGCTCCTAAGCAAAGACAAGGTGCTTAAGGATTTCTTAAAGGGGGAATCATTCTGGCTTGCCGATGAAGGCATTTCAATGAAAGGGGTGTACAGCGTAGATGACATATTAGACAACAGAACAAATCCTGTAGGGGTGAATAGTCCCCCGGAAAAACTTATACTTGTACAGCCTGGGCCAGGGCATGTCTGGTTTACTGTCGCCAAGGCAGATCGCGTAACCAAGGTGCGCTTTGGCATAATCTCAGAGCAGCAGGCCAATAGCGATAGGGCAAGGACAGCAATTGTTGCGCTTCCTGATGAGCCATTGCAGCGGATTATGCGCATGTAGGAAGCAGTTTTTATGCAAAAAGTGTATTTGCCACTACTAAAAAGCTATAGAAAGCCTTATAAAAATGAGCAGTATATGTTATGTAGTCGTAAAAGGCGACTGGTGAACAAAATGGGAATTTTCGACAAACTTGGGCAGACATTCAGCTCTAGCAAAGAGATGAACATAGAGGACTACATGAATGCGACGGAATTGGAGAACGTAGATTTGCTTCATGAGCCAGCAGACATGTACGTGCGTCCAGCTTCAATAGCAAGCGAAGACGATGTAAGGGCAATACAAGAAGAAATATCAAAGAAGAACATAATACTTCTTGACATCACAGAGCTAAACAAGAGGCCAAAGACAAGGGACAGCGTAATAGCGTCATTGAAGGGCTTTGTAGAGAAGATAAACGGCGACATTGCCCAGATAGACCAGACAAGGATACTAATAACGCCTGCAAAGGTCAAGATAGTAAAGAGAAGAAAGGCCTAAAAAGCCCTTTTCTTTACTTGAGCGCCGTTATCAACGCGTGTATCTCATGCCTGTTTGGCTGGGATAAGTACACCAGTCTCCTGAACGTGTTGGCAACGGCTTTTCTGTTCCTTATCTTTTTCTTTTCAGTAAGCTTTTCAAAGGCCTTGAAAAGGAACTGCATCTCTTTCTTGTCAATCTGCCTGTTGGATAGATCCTTGTACGAAGACTCGAATCCTTTCTTTGTAAGCATGTAAAGTATGATTCCGAGCGCATGGGATATGTTAAGCACCGGATATTGCGGATCAGTGCCTATGTACGCTACCATGTCGCACTTCTCGACCTCCTCTTTTGTAAGGCCTATGTCATCCCTACCTATTATTATCCCGATGGTCTTATCCTTTCCAAGCCTTGCTGCCTTCTCGATGGCCTCCTCCATAAGATACACTCTCTTGAAGTTGACATGGGCCTTCTTCCAGATTCCAGTAGTGCCTATTACGACATTGCAGTCCTTTGTTGCAGAATCGAAGTCCTTGTAGATCACTGCATTCTTAAGAAGTTCGCTTGCGTGCTTTGAGAACATGAGTGCGCGCCTTCCTATCTTTGTGCGAGGCTTTACCAGAAAGAGTTTACGCACTCCAAAATTCTTAGACACACGCGCTATGTATCCAAGATTAATCTGGTATCTTGGCTCTACGACAATTACCTTAAAGGGCAATTAGATCATCGATGGAAACGCAAGTATGCTAATAGCTGCAAGGCTGTTGACAAGTATGTGCGCTATGATTGAAGGATAAAGCGACCCGGTCTTCTTGAATACATATCCCGCTATTGTTCCAAATATAAATGCAACAATAACTTCAACTCCGAAGGTCGAATTATATGTATAATGGGCAAGGCCGAAGATTATTGCGCTAGGCAGTATGCCAATCCTCGGAACAAGGTAGCCCCTGAATACGATCTCCTCATTTATCGGCTCAATCACTGATGCAAATAAGAAGAACCAGATTGGCGCCCCATGGAAGAGCTTGGCAACGTTTGGGTTTATCGTTGTGTTTGTTGCAACGCTTAATAGTCCAATGAAAAATTCAATTGCCAAGATGATGAAAAATATTACCAATCCTATGCTTATATTGCGAGTAGTAAGCTTTGGAAGGCTAAAACCAAAGACTGCAGGCAGCTGCCCAGCCCTAATTGACCTAAAGATTATAAAGTACAGGAAGATTGCAAGAGATAGGCACAGCAGGCTTACTGCGTAAAGAATGTATGTTGAGGCATTTGCATTTATGTATCCTGAATTCTGCGCAACAAGCACAATTCCGCTCAAGAATCCAGTAACGACTATGTAAATCAATGAGATTAATACAAACGCTACGACTCCGTTGGCTATTAAGCGGCCAAGAGTCTGCTTCTTTGGTCTTCTTGGCATTTATTGACCTTTCTGGCCAGTGAACTCAGTGTATCCGCACTTGCCGCAAGAGAACCTGTTCTCATGCGCTGCCATTCGCGATCCGCACTTTGAGCAGAACTTTGCAGCTATCTTGTACGCAGCTCGAGGCGCCTTCTTCTTTTCGGTCTTCTTCTCTTCAGCCATAAAATCACTTATTTCTTATCTGCAGCAGGAGCAGCTCCAGCACCGGCGGTTGCAGTGGCCTTTTTGCCCTTCTCTCCCCTCTTCCTGACCGACTTGTGCATTGTTTCCTTGTCTGCATACGAATAAAGCAGTATGTCGCTTGTCCGTATGCCGTATCTTTGGTTTATCTCACGTATCTCAGTAAGTTCGGGATCAAGGTTTAGCTTTTTGCATATCTCCTCCTTTACCTGTGCCTTTGTAGGCGTCTTGTCTGTTGATGTTGCATATGCCTTAATCTCCTTCCTTCCAAGTAGCTTGTTCTCATCGTTGCTAAGTATCTTCAATTCCATATTATGCACTTCCCATTACTCTAGATATTGCTCTCTTTCCCATCGATTCCATTACTTCAACTTCTGCTCCCTGCTTCATCGAGCCTTTGAGGTCTTCAGGTATTGGAACTTCATAAGTCTCATAGCTTTCAAGGTCCATAAGCTGGGCCATATTTTCAGTTATTGATACGACTTGCGCCTTCTTCTTGTTTATAATAGGCACTTCAATGTCTGCAGAACTTGGCTTTAGCAAAGTCCTCTTTACGCCATCGAATACCCCTACTGCTGTAACTCTCATCTTCGCGGCTCCGTGCTTTCCAGGTGACGATACATCAAGCTCGACTACCCTGCATGGAATTCCATCAATGAGTATAAACTTGCCTGGCTTCACTTCTTTCATTGACCCGTACATCACGTCTTCTGGCAAAAAATCACGCTAATTTGATATCGGTTGAAGTTTAAAAGCCTTTTGGGATTCAAGAACTCTACTCCATAAAAGTTTATATATGGTGGCTATGGGCATGATAGCGTGATCCCACGGTGCAAAGTTTAACCGCAACCCCAAGAATTAACAGGATAGGACTGATGTTTCATGGATCTAACAGGGAAGGATCTTGGCATGGGGCAAGCGAAGTCATTGACAGTTCATACTCTGAGCATTCAATAAAGATAATAATCAATCCAGTGTCCATGTGCGTTGGATTACAACTTCAATGGATAGCCAAGGAAAGGAAGAGATAAACGGAGGGGAGTCGAAAAGCAGTTTAAACAGCTCCTAGAAAATATAAAGATAACGGCATGGACTCATGATGCGCTTGAATCAACCGCGAATGGACTTGAGGCTATGCTAAGGCTAAGGTCAGACTAAATAAAAAATACAGAAAAGAGAGCCAAAACGGCTCTCTTTAAAATCAGAAAACCTTGCTTATTGCATCTACGTTCAGTGCAGCTGCGCGCTCTTCCTGCCTCTTCTCTCCGAACTTGGCCTTGACTCCTGTGATTACTGACATTACTCTAAGTTCGTCCCCAAGTTCCGGAACCATTCTTGCTCCGAAGATCACGTTTGCATTTCCTGCAAGTCCCTCAGTCACTCCTTCTCCTATCGCCGTAGCCTCGCTTATGGTAAGGTTTGAGCCTCCTATTACCTGTATGAGCCCCCCCTTTGCCCCATCGTAGTCTACTGAAAGAAGCGGGTGTGTCCTTGTGGACCTTACTGCCTGCTGCACTCTGTCCTGTCCCCTTCCATATCCTATGCTGATAACTGCAGTGCCTGTGTTTCTTACAACATTCTTAAGGTCGGCATAGTCCAGGTTTATCAGGCTAGGCAGTGTTATGCAGTCAGATATGCCCTTCACTGCATTTCCTGTAACGTTATCTACAAGTTCAAAGGCCCTCTCTATAGGGAGGTTAGGCACATATGACAAGAGCTTATCATTCTCAATCACGATTGTGCAGTCAGCTTCCCTGTTGAGCTGTTCAAGGCCCCAGTCCGCCTTAAGCTTCCTTGACCTTTCCAAGGCAAACGGATAAGTCACTGTGGCAATTACTGTTGCGCCAGTCTCTCTTGCAATCTTTGCAACTGTTGGCGCGGCACCAGTTCCAGTGCCTCCACCCATTCCAGCAGCTATGAATACAAGATTGTAGCCTTCAAGTGCCTGTGTGAGCTCTCCTCTGCTCACATCTGCGCACTTTGCGGCTACTTCGGGGAATCCTCCAGCGCCAAGCCCGCTGGTAATCTCCTTACCAATCAGGATCTTGCGGTGCGCCTTTATCATGTTGAGGTGCCCTATGTCTGTGTTTACAGCAATTGTAGTAGCGCTCTTTATCCCATAACCAAACAATCGGTTAACAAGGTTGCTCCCTTGACCGCCTACCCCAACCACAGCTACGCGTGGGGTAAACGAGTCATAGTCGAACTGGTCAGCCATTTGACTCACCAGCCTCAGATCATCTCAAGTCCACCGTACTTGACTTGGGATGGCTGATCTTCGAACTTGCCTACGATGCTTGAGCCGCGCACACCTGTGACTATTGCAACTATTTCTAGTTGCCCTTCATAGCCTGGTATGATTCTTGCGCCCCATTTTACATTTGCCTTAGGGTCCATTCTCTCGGTTATGATCTCTCCTGCCTTAATTGCGTCACCAAGGCTCAGGTCAGATGCACCTGAGATGTGGATGAGTGCGCCTTTTGCATTCTCGAAGTCTACATCAAGCAGCTTGTTCTTGAGCACAGCTTCCGCCGCAGATCCTACCTTGTCGTTGCCCTTTCCGGTTCCGACTGATATGAATCCTACGTCTCCGCTTCCCATTATTGAACGAACGTCAGCGAAGTCTATGTTAATCAGGCTAGGCTGTGTTATTGTCCATACAAGTCCGCCTATTGCCTTTGCCAATATATCATCTGCTACTGCAAATGCCTCATTCATTGGAAGGTTTGGCACCAACTTGACTAGACGGTTGTTGTCCAGTATGATTACGGAGTCGCTGAATTTCCTGAGCCTGTTTATACCCTCTTCTGCCTTGACCTTTCTTACTCTTTCAAGGTCGAATGGGTATGTTACCATAGCCACTACGATTGCTCCTTGTTCTTTTGCAATCTGCGCTATTACTGGTATTGCTCCAGTTCCTGTACCTCCTCCCATACCGGCGCATAAGAATACTAGTTGAGCCCCGCTCAATACCTCTTCGAGTTGTTGCCTGTCAGCTTCTGCAGCCTTTGCTCCAACTTCCGGGTCTCCTCCAGCACCAAGACCTCGTGTCATAGATTTTCCTATGAGCACCTTCTTGATCCTGTCATCCACTATCTTGAAGTGTGTTACATCAGTGTTTACAGCAACTAGGTCAGTGCCTTTTACTCCAACCTTGAGTAGCCTGTTTACAGTGTTGTTTCCACCGCCTCCAACTCCGACTGTGACTATTTTTATCTGTGGGGATCCACTGTTCCCAGCGGAGTCCTCACTCTTTCCTAAAAACTCATTTCCATACTCTACCATTGCGATCGCCTTTATATATTCTGTACATGGACACATATTTAAATATCTTTTGTAAAGTTCTTGTTTAGGAACGTGTATATATTCCAATGTATGCCTATATATCATAATATAACTCATATACTGTGGTATAAGCAAAAATGCTCCAAAAAAGTGATAAAACATGCTCGATAATACGACGGTAAAGGAGATAAACCGATCAGAACTTACAAATTTCCAGAAAAAGGTACTCTTGGCCACTTTGGCGATTCCAAAGGGACAGACAAGAACCTACAAGCAAATAGCGCAAGAAATCGGAAAGCCAAAATCTTACCGCGCAGTTGGCTCTGTGATGAAAATTAATCCGTTTGCACCAAGAGTTCCATGCCACAGAGTTATAAAAAGCAATGGCGAACTTGGAAATTACTCGGCTGGAGGTACAAAAAAGAAAATGCAGATGCTTATGCAGGAAGGGGCGCCTATTTGAACACCTTTCTATGGCTTTAAAAACCATAAGCTTATAATAGCGCTAAATAACTAATCTACTTGATATAATGGGTCCATATGCAAATGGAATAACTGGCAGTTTCTATGGTTTTACTTCGAGTAATTCCTCCCGTGCAGTAGTAGCAGGTGGCGATTTATATCATGTATTATTTACTGATACACAACTTGTATGTGTGTTGAAAGCTGACCTAAAAACCGATGTAGATAAAGATTATGATAGCTCAAAGTCATCATTTAAACAGAAACCCTGGGTTAATTATTGGGATACTGATGATTGGTGGATTAAGCTAAAAGAACATGTTTCTGGTAAACTAGTAGTTCTCGGTCCAGATTATAGTGAATCAGAAGATAATGTCTTGAAAGCTGATATCAAAATTGACTACAACAAAATAAATTCTATACAAATAACAAAATACGGGTCTAACAGCAACAAAATAATATACTTCAATTCCGGACTGCTTAATATTAACTCATGCAACTTTGTTTTTTACGGAGCTATGTTCAATGACATAAAAAAGTTAATACAAAATACTAAACTTTCAGTAAAATTAAAGGAATAACTAAATTCAGCTACTACTGATTCTAGTTGTAGATATCTCATCCTTCCAAATAATAGCCAAGACAGCCCCGCACAGAACTAGTATTAAACCAAATGTACACACTACGCCACCATCTTTTGCATCTTAGAAAACAGTTTCATTTATATATGAAACAAAATAACCTCTTTTACAGGTTAAAATGTTAAAAAGAAAAAGCACATTAATGCCCAGG
>JAGWHH010000043.1 GCA_028866935.1 Microcaldota archaeon
TTATGGTGTATGGTGGCGTGCCGCCGGATGGGTTTGCGGTAAGCCTTGCGTACTGCCCGTTGTCTATCACGGTATTGCTCTCGCTCAGTATTCCCGGCGCGAATATTGACGCGGAGTATACAGAATTTGAAGCCAAAACAGTCAATCCCGACATGCAGTATATGAAACCGTTGTGTGGCACACAGGATTGTTCTGCAACATTGTCAGGATAGGGGGTGTTTGAGGTCCAGGCGCCTATGTTGTTGTTTGTTATTGGGGCAGAGTATACTGTGTTGGAGACTACACCTCCACTACCAATCTCACCTCCAATGCAATAGATGAAGTTGTTGCTTGTTGCGCAGGATTCTACGTCCACGTTTGCAGGATAGGGCGTATTTAGGGTCCAGGCGCCTATGTTGTTGTTTGTTATTGGGGCGGAGTAGACTGTATTGGAGGATACACCACCACTACCAATGTTGCCGCCGATGCAGTAGATAAAGTTGTTGTTTATCGCGCACGACCCTTCATATACATTGGCAGGATATGGTGTGTTTGAAGTCCATGAAGTTATTTTATTATTTGTCAAGGAAGCAGTATACACGCCGTTGGAGGAAATGCTGCCAGTCATCAACCCCCCTATGCAGTAGATGAAGTTGTTGTTTGTTGCGCAGGATTGATGATCTACTGGATATGGATATGGTGTGTTTGAGGTCCAGGCGCCTATCTTATTGTTTGTTATTGGGGCAGAATATACCGAACTTTGAATTATAAGACTGGTACTTATGCCCCCTATGCAGTAGATGAAGTTGTTGCTTGTTGCGCAGGATTCTGAATCCACGTTTGACGGATATTGTGTGTTTGAGGTCCAGGCGCCTATGTTGTTGTTTGTTATTGGTGTAGAGTAGACTGACTTAATGGCTGCCAGGCCCTGAGTAAGTCCCCCTACACAGTATATGAAATTGTTGCTTGTTGCGCAGGATGGAAAAACCACGTTGGAAGAATACGCAGTATTGGCAGTCCATGAAGAGATGCTATCCGCATTCGTATTCGCTGACAGTATCAAAAGCCCGGCAATTAAAAAAAGAATGGGCAATTTCATGATTCCGACCAGCTGAAATAAGGAGTTATTAAGTTAGCAGGCGGTTTGCTTTCTATACTGATATATGGCATTTTGTGTGCATTGGTGCATTGGGGGATCTTAAATGACTTGTAGAGCGGCGCCAATACGGGATTTTTGTATTTTTCTTTCATCCAACACGTCCCAAAACAAAACCCTATTCGCTAATTGGGGTTTATTTATATATCGTGCTAGGACAAGTATTAAATTAGTGTATGTTATTTAAGGCGACTTGATTTTGGCTATTTTGGCCCTGTGGAATCCCTTAATACCACATGCGCATGAGGTTTATGACCTGTCAGCCAATTTTATTTCTAGCCAATGCCCATGAAATATCATGTGTCTGCAGGTTTGAGATGAGGAGCCACTTATTAACCTGCGTCGGCTGCGGCTTCGCCATTGGCAAGGCCCAAGAGTGCGGAATTCTGACGCAGGCGCGCTTGCGATACATCATGCATTAGTTAATATTTTGTTGGCTCTGCGCATTCGCCAGAAACATATTTAAGTAGATAAAGGTATTTTGTAGCATGGTAAGACTGACTGCTTGTCTATGCTTTTTGGCAGCCGTAGCTTTTGCCATATCAAGCCTGAATGCTGCAGGAATTACAAGTGTTATTCAGAACACAAGCTTTAACGCTAAGACTAACCTGACAATCACGCATCTTTTGATACCGGCAAACGTATCACAGTATGCGCCGCTGCAGATATCGTTCAATGTCACTAACGTAGGTAACTTTGCTGCCCAGAACGTTTTTGTTGACTTGCACATATACGGCGCGCATGGATTTAACAGTACTTATAACTTGAACCCTTTATCCCCTGCACAAAGTGAACTTGTGACAATTTACTTGAGCAACGCAACAAACGTTACAGGAAGCTATATAGCATACTTGAACTCTGGATACGTCTCTGCCAATAACACCTATATTACTGGCAAGACTTTCGCAGGGTATGCTGTGGTGCAGTCAGGCATAGGTAATCCTTCTGAACTTAATTCTGCAAATACACTTCCGGAAATGTACATTTTATCAATGCCAGCCATATCCTACCAACTGCCGCAATCAACTGTGCTCTCGCAGTTGCAACTCAGTTATAATGGAACTCGGCCGGCGATAGTTGATTTTAGTGTGCCTAGTTCTTTCTCAAACCTTATATCGTTCACTTCCAGCAGCCTGTATTGGCTGCGCAATGGAACACTGGGCGTTGGAATTGCGTTGAATCCGCAGGGACATTCGCCGGAATTCAGCTATATTGCACCAGTAACCCTTACAGAAACTACAAACAATGACCTAGTAAAGAGCTCAATAACCAAGTACATACAATTGTACATAATAAACGGATCAGACACCTATGCCATGGTATCCCACAGCATCGTTTTGCTTAATGGCAGCACATCTGCATCAGGCACGCTGCAGCTAAATAGCCCGGCAAATTACAGCGTCAACAATGTAAATCTGGGGTTGGTGCTTCCTGCAAGCGTTGCGCCAAATATTTCGGACATAAACGCATACGGTGCAGCAAGCAACATTACACAGTCAGATGGAGAGTATAGCCTGGTATGGAACTTGGGAAGCGTGAAACCGAACCAGAACGTTTATGTTTACTACACAGTTAAGAGATTGTCGCAGGTGTCTGCACTTCAGGACAGCCGAATTGGGTTATATGCCACTACTGCCCCAAATTCGAAGGGAATCTTCAAGGTTATTAACACCTTGCTTCCTGTCCTATATTCTAATGGAACGGGCAAGGTAAAAGTCGATATCTTGTATACAGGTACATCTTCAGGCATAGCAAATTTTTATCTTTCATCAACGCCCAATGCCACGGTTCATGATGCAACCCAGTCAGTACAGGTATCTCCAAACCAGGAGATTGAGCGTAGCTTTAACATCACTGTAAACAATTTTGCAGGCACCATCGTATTTAGGCTTGCTGCATCAGTGAACGGCCAAAACCTCACGTATAACCTGCCTGTGGTGGTGCTCGAAAGACAAAGAACTCTGCCCGAAGAGCTATCAGGTTTCCTATCAACCTTTAAATATTTAATATTGGCAATCATCATAGTAGTGGTAATAGTGGTCTTGCGTATAGGAGTGGAAAGGCGAAAGCCAATCGCATATAACCCTGAAAGGGGAAGGACCCTAATTAACATAAGAAACCAGATGAAGAGAGGGGAATAGAGTGGCTGAGCCGTACATAATAAGGATTTCATCGCAGAAGGGAGGGGTAGGCAAGACCACAGTTGCAGTTAACTTAGGGTCTGTACTTAGCTTATTTGGATATAAGACGCTTATCGTAGATACCGACGCCGCAAACCCTACAGTTGGATTTCATTTAGGAATGAACCAGGCAAACGTGGGATACAAGGAAGTAATCACTGGAAAGTCCACACTCAATGAGGCACTTGCAATACACGGAGCAACGGGGCTAAGAGTGCTTCCTGGCACGATCGGGCCTTACTCTTTCATACCGGCTGAGAGAGACAACCTAAAGTTCATGGAGATGCTTACTACAACAAAGTACGATTTTATCATACTTGACACCTCCCCGGGATTTGTGTTCAGTGAACCCATAAGATTCTACAGCGAGGCTCTTCTGATCACTACCCCGGAGGCATCCGCATGCACGTCATGCATGCGCCTTGCAAGGAATTACACTGAAGAGAAGCTCAAGCATAACCTGGTAGTGAACCGTGTTACTAACAGGAAGTACGAGTTCAGCATCGAGGAGATAGAGGATATGTATGAGAACAAGGCAATAGGCATACTTCCTGAAGACAATACGGTTCCTACAAGCATTGCGGAGCATATCCCTGCTTTCTTAGTAAATCCGAAATCTGGATTTTCAAGGGCAATTAGGGAGACGGCGAGGCGGTATGTATCTAAATCCGAGATACTGCGCATCGCACCAGAAGCAGGAAAGGGCGGGATACTTGGCTTGGTAAGGAAAGTAATTGGCATTTCCTGAAATTGAATGCATCTAATTTTAGAGTAGCTATTTAAGCATTCCACTTGCATCTTTAATGGGCGACATTTTGGCACTTCATGTGCATGGATATAGGGTTGGGTTAGATACCAAGGACCCTGATGCAAACATAAATTTCGTATCTCATGCGCACACTGACCACATGTCAGGCATAAGGAAGAATGCCGACATTATCTGCAGCCAGATAACAAAGGAGCTTGCTGAGGTAAGGTCAAAGCGCAAGATAAATGCAGTGGGCATGCCCGAGTGCATGTCGATGCTTAATGCAGGACACATGCTTGGGGCCAGGCAGCTTTACATTGAATCTGAGGGGCTTGGATGCTCCATAGTGTATACCGGTGACTATCTTATACAAAGATCATCAACATCAGAGCCCATTGAGATAAGGAATGTGGACGTGCTGCTCATGGATTCCACTTATCCATTTGCCAACATCGTGTTTGATGATCGGGAAGAGACAATAACGTCAATTGAAAGATATATTCAGTACAAGAGCAAGATCGGGTGTGTGGTATTTGGCGCATACTCGGCTGGAAAGGCGCAGGAGCTTATCAGCATATGCAATGGAATAGGCATAGATCCTGTTGTTGATGGCAAAATAGCCAGGGTTACAGAGATATACAATGCGCATGGTTACAGATTAAGCTTCCAGGAATCTGATGCTAACTCCTCAGATTTTGGATCTTCTGCAATGATTGTCAGCCTCTCTTCTCTTGATTACATGAAGGCTCAGGCCTCGAACAGAGGCAAACAGGTATTTACTGCAGTTGCAACAGGTTTTGCAAAGACTATGCGATTCAATACCGATATACAGTTTGCCTTGAGCGACCATGCTGACTTGGAGCAGGCGCTTGACTACATTTCTCAAGCAGCCCCAAAGTTCATATATACATATGGGCAGAACGCTGCAACAATGGCAAAAAACCTGAAGGCCCACGGACACAGGGCGCAGGAATTTGATGTCAGGTCAAGTGCGGTAGGAACGCACCTAATGCTTGCAAACAATGCAGGACCACTCTTGGAGTAAGCTCTTTTAAATTGTTGCTCTAAACGCTAAATGATCAACATGCTCAGCCCAGCCATTCTTGCAGCGTTCATGGGCATGATTATAGTAGGCACTGATTCTGCAATATCAAAATACATACTCAAGAGGATGGGAAAATACAGGTACACTGTAATAATACTTGGCATTGGGATACTGCCCATGCTTTGCTACGTTGCCTTTGTAGGAATACACCATGTACCCGCAATCGTTATTTTGCTATCCATATTTGCAAGCGTATTTCTTGGCGGAGGCTATCTCCTTTACTACAAAGCGCTTGAAACTCAGCAGATAACGCACGTAGCTGCACTTGGGGAGATACAGCCTGCAATACTCATATTATTCGGGGTGTCTGCCCTTGGAGAAAGCGTAAGCGCATTAAGTGCTATAGGCGCAGTGGTGATAATAGTTGGCACGGTATTTGTACTTACTGCAGGGAACGGGCGGAAATTTGAGATAAATCGGCTTCTTCTGCCGATTGTTTTCGCAAACTTTCTATGGGCAGT
The DNA here is from genome assembly GCA_028866935.1 of Microcaldota archaeon. Taxonomy (GTDB): domain Archaea; phylum Micrarchaeota; class Micrarchaeia; order Micrarchaeales; family CABMGC01; genus JAJZNA01. Next base: position 5,630 of record JAGWHH010000043.1, read on the forward strand.
GTACTGGGTCGTACTTACATACGCAATACGTGACTACGCAAGCTATGCGCTGCCTTTGCTTATTGCAAGGGCAATTGCATTTGTTCTTGTCCTTGGATACGCCCTGATGCACAAAAAGATCGAGAGGCAGATAGCAGCGCCAACGAAGGGAATACATGTGACAATGCTGTGGTTCTTCGTATTGATGAGTGGATTATTTGACGGCGGCTTCAACATCCTGCAGGGCACTGTGATAAACGCTAACGTTGTTGCTCTGGGAAATGCAATAATTGCTGCGGGCCCTCTCCTTACCGCGGTCATAGGTAGGTATTTCTTTGGTGACAAACTTACGGATGTTCAGAAGGCGGGAGTGGCCATTGCCGTAATAGGCGCAGTTGCAATAGGTTTTGGTTAAGATGGGAGGGGCGGCATGGGCCGCCCCACTGTTTCTAGGTGATTTGCCAGGCTGTTCCCGGCAGGATTATTGCGCGGTTAAAATATATAAGCTTTTCCTTAAGTACAATATCTAATAGTAAAGTATATAATATTTCTCTGAGTAAAGGTATCGCAGAAAGCGCGCCAACGCTATACAAATAGGCAACTGGGTCTAGGTGGTATGAATGGATAGAAAAGAGAAGGGTGAAAGGGAGCTGGGAGCAACGGAGAAATTTTGGATGTACATGCACAAGGCAATGGAGGAGGAGGATAAGAAATACGGCAGATACGGTGTCTGGCTTCACAGGATGCTGACAAAGTATCTTTCTTATGTCCTTCAGGCGGCAGGGCTAAGTCCGGATCGCAAATGCGTGAGGGACATTGCCTTGCTGGACTATGAGATTGCTGAATGTGCATGGCTAAGCCAAAGGACAGGAAAGGAGTATGAGATAAGGTCTTATGTGAACTGTGAAGGGATAAGACTTTTCCAGACTTCTACAATCGAGGCGGAGACTCCGCCGCCTCGCAGCTCCCCTTTTCTATCCATCTTGCTTTTTGTCAAGTACAACGCAGTGGCTATACTGAATAGCGCAGCTTATGTTGCCGGCCACTAAGTACATTGGGCATGCATGGCCAGGTGGATATAGCTGTTGGTACTGGGCCCCAAGAGCTTGCTTGTAGATAGGGTTAATGCAGATGAACTGGCTTGCAACGTTGTTGTTGCATGGGCTTATTAGCTGCAGCGTGCACGCTGATTGGGCATTTGGCAAAAAGACAGTCAGGTTTACTGAAAACCCTGACTTTATGGAATTATTTATTTCCTGCGTGAAATTTACTGCCAAATCTGACTGATTAGCTCTAGCCACTGTACTCGAAGGCGCCGTAGTTTTACTTAAGATGGTTGTAGTCCCGCGGTTCATTGTAGTCTTGAGGTACCCAAAGGATAGAGTAAACACAAACAATATAACAAAGAGCAGGGAAAAGACCGATATTATCAGGCTGGCGCTTGCGTTCTTCTTTGCCATAACCATCCTTTATCTTAAAGGTTTTAATTTTTTGCTACAGATTTGTATAGTGAGTCATAGATGGGAAAGGCTGCTGATGCTCCTGCATGGATGATTTGCGAAGACATTCTGACAAAGGCTAAGGATGAGCTTGTGCTGGAGGCTATGGACATACTTCATGAAGAGATTAAAGCCGGGCATATCGACATAAAGGGCTATGTTGCCCCTCTTCCAGACAAATCAGGGGAGATCCAGAAGGACATGTTCATCATAAACAACCTACGAATGCGAGAACAGGAGATAACTGAGCAGTATAGCAAATACATTGAGGATAACATAGAGATGGACCCTGAAAGGCTTGAGAGAAGCGATGAGCTGAAAAGGTTCATGCTTTCCGTAAAGGGGATATCGTTGCTCATGTACATGAGTGAGATAGTGGGGGTTTGGGCTGATGCCACAGGGAATTACTCGCAGATAGATGACCCGGCAATGATAATTTCGAAAACGTTAAAGGATGATGAAAGGAGGGTGGACGTGCTTACTTATGTGCTCGCAAGCTCTAAATTTATTAACAGTGAGGCACTTTCAGATGAAGAGACAGCTATTCTTAGGAGGGGGCTTGAGCTTAAAGGCAATTAGGGCAGCCTAACCTTCACCCCGGCCCTGTCAGCAGCTATAAGCAGTGCGCCCTCGGCTTGTGAATCCTTCAGATGCTTTGTTGCAATTCCTTTCGCTGCCATGATCTGCGAGAAGTTTGAGTAGTAAAGGCTTGACTTCGCTATTCCGCCCTTAATGTACACAGTATCAACATGCAGCTTGAGCGCAAGCTCGCAGGCAGCATTGCCCACGCTAGAGCTTGCCAAGTCAACTATAGCCTTTGCATTCTTATCCCCCTTTTCTGCGCTGTTACATACGATATTCCCTATTGCTGCAACGCTTGCAACAGTATTCTTCTCAGAGTATGTCCATTCCATCAAGTCATCTGCAGAATTTAGACCTAGGTGCCTTAGTATGTCAGAGGCAAGGTCTGTGGGCTCCATGTCCTCTAGGAGCATCCTTGCAGTTATTTTAAGTCCCTCCTTGCCTATATAGTAGCCAGACCCGCTGTCTCCCAAAAAGTAGCCGTTATCACATCTTCTGTAAACCCTATTCCCGTCATACCCCAAAGCTATGCTGCCAGTGCCTGCGATGACTATTACCCCAGGCTTTCCGCGCCTTACTCCGTAGAGTTCGGCGAATGCGTCATGTTCTAGAAGAAGGTTTTTGTAGACTTTTGACAACGCGCTTTGCAGCTTCTCAAAGTCCCTTTTTGTATTCATGCCTGCAAGGGCTATGCAGATAAAGTCAGGGTCTGCATTTGCAGCCTGCATGACTGCAGCGTGTATGTTCTTGACTACTTTTTCTACACCTAGGTTGTTGTAGTTTGAAGGGCCTGAAGCCCCCTTGCCTATTATTGCGCCGTCACCGTTGCAGCAGATTGATTCTGTCTTGGTGCCTCCCCCGTTGACTCCTACTATTATCATTGAAGGTTCCCAGTAATAGGCTGGAAAAATGTTTATATACGTGGTGTACGAATTCGGACTATTGACGTTTTTGCGGATTTTGTGTGCGTGTTTATATTTTAGAGGCGCTAAGGTTTGATCATGTTAAGGTTAGGAAGGCATATCTCGGTATCCGGGGGTCTTGACCTTGCATTTGGCAGGGCCGAAGCGATAGGATGCACTGCAATGCAGATCTTTGTATCGAATCCAAGGTCATGGAGCATGCATGAGATTGATCCTGCAGAAGTATCCAAATTCACTGGAAGATATGAAAAATCAAGCGTAATGGATGTGATTGCGCATATGCCTTACCTCCCAAACCTGTCCACATCTGACAAGACGATACGTGAGAAGTCGATCTCCTCGCTTAAAGCGAACCTTGAGAGGTGTGAGGCACTGGGTATAGAGGATATTGTGACGCATATGGGAAGCCATATGGGCATGGGAGTTGATAAGGCGCTGGAAAATATCTCAAGCGCATTGGAGGAAGTCGAGGATGTCGCGCCTGAGTTGAGGATACTTTTAGAGAATGAGGCTGGGCATAGCAATAGCGTTGGCGCGGATTTGACTGAGATGAAAATAGTATATGATAATGTTAAAAGCAAAAGGCTAGGGTTCTGCCTTGATACGTGCCATCTGTTTGCAGCTGGATATGACATAACT
>JAGWHH010000044.1 GCA_028866935.1 Microcaldota archaeon
ATGCCTAGACTTAATCGGATTTGACCCAATCCGTGTTAAGATGTGGACGAAAGCCCACAGATGTAAGCCTAGGAACCACACACTCGTCTATAGCGCCGGTATCTCACGAACATGCCGGACATGAAATTCAACAGCGACACTTAGTAAGTTTTACCGAAACTGTGAAGCTGTGGTGATGCCATAAAAATGGCAATTTAATAGATGGGTTACATTGTGCCGTTGTCCCTCAACGTCAACTCGGACAACAATGCGCGGAACAATGGCAGGCGGTTCAACCTCAATGCCAACAACGAGCCTCACAATGTTGCTCCAATGGTTCTGCTTACATCCTAGGTTCATGGTAATGTCATGCAAACCTATACCGAACTGTATACTGGCCTATGCTCTTACGGCAATCTTGAATTGGCATTCATTAAAGCCAGAAAAGGCAAAACGCAAAAAGATTATGTAATAGAATTCCATTCTAATCTAGAACAAAACTTAAGGCAATTGAAACACGAATTGGAGACATTCACATACCACCTAGCTCCATTGACTACCTTTCTTATCAGGGACCCCAAGACAAGGAGGATAAGCGCGTCCCATTTTAGGGATAGGGTAATCCATCACGCCTTATGCAATATAATAGAGCCAATTCTTGAGAAGAATTTCATCTACGATTCCTTTGCAAACCAAAAAGGTAAAGGCACTCACCTAGCAATAAAAAGATTTGAAAAATTTGCACGCCAGGTTCGCTATACTGGGTATCCAAAACTTGAGAGGGGGGGGGGCAAAGTAAGCTTTTGCCTTCCAACCTCCATTATGGATACACCCTGAAAGCTGATATACGCCATTATTTCGATACCATAGACCAAGAAATACTGTTAAATATAATCAGACGTAAAATAAAAGATAAAAATGTAATCTGGCTCATCGAAGTGATACTCAAAAATCATAAAACTGGCGTTTCAGGGAAAGGTATGCCTATCGGAAATCTCACTTCGCAGTTCTTTGCAAATGTTTACTTGAATGAACTTGACTGGTTTGTGAAGCACAAACTCAAGGTCAAATATTATATACGTTACGTCGATGATTTTGTAATCCTGCATAGGAACAAAAAGATGTTGATGGAACTGAAAGGGGAAATCAACAGCTTTCTGAGGCATAGCCTTGAGGTAGAATTGCATCCCGAAAAGACCAGGATAGTAAGACTGGCTAATGGCATAACTTTCTTGGGTTTCAGGATATTCCAGAAGCATAGACTACTAAAGAAAAGCAATTCAAGAAGAATCTGGAAGAGAATTGAAAGATTAAAGGAAAAATATGATCAAGGTAAACTTACCAGTGAGAAGGCAAGGTTGAGCTTTGATGGATGGTTTGCATATGCAAGCTTCGCAGACACATACGGTCTTAGGAAAAGAGTATTGGAAAGATGCAATCAATTATTTCCTGAAGAAACGCACAAAATAATATAATAATCCAGCTCGGCGCTGACCAGCTCGCCTTGCAGCTCGCTCAGTAGCGCCTCGCCATCATAACAACATCTGACCCTCGTCATTTCTCCTTATTCTGCTTATCTCTTCAAGCACCTCCTTGCTGCTGCTTTCCCAGAAGATCTTCCAAGGTATGGGGTATATGCGTCTCCATTCTCCAGACTCCGTTATGCCCGCAACGCATACCAGATGCTCATATTTGCTGCTTATTTCTGGCGCAGCCTTGGCCAGTACCAGCAGTTTTTCCTTCATAGGTGCTTCACCATCACCGAGCCTTTTTCTAGTTCGCTGCTTACAACTCCGCGATGGCAATGGTTTTTATCATGTTCAAAGCAGAGCATGGCCACTCTTTTGCCCTTGCCCATTTCGGCTATGTCCTTAACCTTGCCCCACTGCTTTGGAAGTAGCTCCTTTGAGTAGAAATCAAAAAGCCGTTCATAATCCTCATTCTTTTCCAAGTTCTTCCTGTAACTTCCCTCTATTCCAAGTTCAGGCATATGGAGGTATTCTATGCCTGCTTTATTCAAGTAATGCAATAATCTGGATTTGGTAAACGCAAGATTCATGCTGAATGGATTGTATCTCAAATCTGCAACAGCATCAATACGATTTTGTATAAGTATGTCTAGGAACGAATCTATGTTGTGGCCTTCATAGCCTATTGAAAATATTCCAGGCTCCTCTTTAACTGCAGTGTGCTTCATTAGCCTGCTCCTTACGATATATTCTGGATATTTGCCATAAACATAGTCTATCAGGTTCTTGCCTAAGAATCCTTCTATGGCGTAATCAACTATCCTCATAGCCTTCTTGCTTATCTCCCAGCCCATCGGTTCTTCTGAAGTCAAGTGTAACTTGTCATTAATCAGGCCTCCGCTTTGCAAGTCTGCAATATCCAAGTAGAACTGGTTTGAAAATGGTCCATAATGATTTGGATAAAAGCTGTAGAACTTAACGCATTCATTTATCTTCGATTCTTTGCTCAGGATGAAAAGGAACTTATCAAGGTAGGTCTTTGAAATAGGTATGTTATGTTTTTCTAACTGAAGTACAGCATACAATAATACCTTCTGTCTACCGTACACACTCGTATTCCTCATTCAAAGTTTATAAACTTGCATTTATCTCTTGCTCGACTTCCTCTTCAAATGCCTACGTATAAGCTCATCACTTGTCTTTGGATCAGTTATATGATCCTCAATCAACTCTTTCAGCTTCTTTTCGCTCTCTGCCTGTTTAATTGCAGTATCTATGTTCAGTGCAGAACCGCACCTCGTACAATATATCGCATCAACTGTATTGTCTGTGCGGCATTTTGGGCATGTCCTGACTTTCAGCTTGGTTTCAGATGTCCAAGCCTTTGGCTTTAGGCCGTGTGCCTGTAATATGGCATTATCTATGTCTCTTCCGGAAAGATGCACATAGGTTGCAGCCATCCTGCTATCTCCTGTCCATCCAAAATAGACCTTCAATTGCTGTTCGGTAAGCCTATTTGCATAATTGGAAGCCCTGCTATGCCTGAACAGGTGCGGATATATGCGCTTGTCTACTCCAGCTGAGGCTGCAGTAGCTCGGAGCATCTTTCTAAGGCCCGGGCCATCGAGCCTGCCTAATATGTGGCTCTGCGCAAGATTCCACCATAGGAAGTCATCTCCCCTCTTGTCCTTCAACTGGTTTAGATATGCACCCAGATATGGGGCACTAAATAGTATTGGTATCTTTCGCATGCCTGTCTTCCCATTCACTATTATGTGAACCGGTTCGCCTGAAAGATCCACATCCTTCTTGCGCATTGAAAGCAATTCTCCTGCCCTTATCCCAGAATCAAAAAGTAATGCTATGATTGCTTTATCCCGTATGTCATTAGCTTTTCTGATCATAGAAAGCACTTCTTCTTCAGATAATATGTCATCTGGCAGAAGCCTGCTCCCTTTCCTGTTCATAGTCTTTATCCAAGCAACGACAGGAGGATAGTAAAGCCCTTCTCCAAGTATCTCTTTGTAGAGCTGCTTGACTATAGCTCTTATATCTCTCTTGGTTTCATCACCAAGCGACATGGCATTTAAGTTTCCCATAGCTTTCTCCATGTCCTTACGTGTGGCTTGTCTAAGATCGGTCTTGCTTGCGTAGGCCTTCATGAACGCTTTTAGTGAATAGAGATGTTTTATTGCAGTCTTGACGTCCTTCCCATTAGCCTTCAGGAAGTCCACATGCTCGAATATTATCTGTTTGTTGACGTTACTTATGGTTTCGTCTGCCATTATGCTTCTGCCCAGGGTCTCCAAACGCTTGCCCCAATCCTGATCCATGATAGGATTATCTAGGCAAAAGTATTTATACTCTGGCGTGTCGCATTAAACCCACCTCAGTCGACAAGAAAAAATGCGAGTGCCGGGATTTGAACCCGGGCTCTTGACTTGGCAAGCCAAAGTCCTACCAGGCTAGACTACACTCGCACGATACGTATTCTGGCTATGTAAGGAATATATTACTATCTCAGATCTTTTTTGAAGGAACAGCATGGCGCAGATTAACTCTTCCTATTTCGTCATGAACCCGCAAGACTGCCTCAACGCTCTGCTGCGCGTATTGCGCAGTCCTTTCCTTGGCCTGTTTCCAGTTAATTCCAGGCCCCATGACCCCAAGCCCTACGGGCTTTCCGTACCTTAGCGACAATCTTGTCAGGGCGTTTGCCACCTGGTACGCTATTAGCTCATCGTGCCCAGTCTTACCCTTTATTACCGCCCCCAAAGTTGCAACTCCGTCAATGTCCTTCCTTTCAAGCATATTCTTGACTACCAGCGGGATGTCAAATGCCCCGGGTACTGTTGCTTCTGCGCAAACCTTCACGCCAAGCTTCTTGGCATGCGCACGTGCATACTTGAGCATCTTGCTCGTAATCTCCTTATTGAACTCTGAACGCACTATCGCTATCGAAACCATCAAATCAAGCCTTTAATCCTCCTACATCCTCCTTTCCCTGCCTCCTTCCGGTACCCGCCCTCTTCTGCATCTGCTCCTGGTCAAAAAGCAGCATAAGGGCGTTCTGTGCATGCTTCCTTGCCCTGTCCTCGCATATCTTTGCAAGCTCCTTTTCACTTGCGGCCTCGTCCATGTGCACAAATACCTCAAGAATGTGCTTTCCTTCAGAGAGCTGCACTGCCTGCAGGCCCACAGAGGCCTCATGCGAGCACTGCTTGTCTATGGGCATCTTGCCCACCATTCCGCATGCAATTACTATGTCGCATTTTCTCTTAAACAGCCTTTTGCACGCAACCGGGAGATCCTTTATTCCAGGCACGGTATATCGCTCAACTGCAACCTTCGGCTTGCTCTTGGAGAGCGCCCGAAGAACCACAGGAGCGTAATCGAATCTCGAAAATGTAGTATCCGCAAGTCCAACTTTCACGACAATAGCACCGTTAACTGCACTGATTTATATTGCTTGTTGAGGCAAGACTATTAAATGGTTCTATGAAATTCAAGAAGGTACTTGGCTTCTGGGATATATTCTGGCTTGGTATCGGGGGCATGGTCGGCGTAGCCATACTCACCTTCCCATCAACCACATACCAGCAGGCGGGGCCGTCGGCGATAATCGCGTGGATACTTGCAGGTGTCTTTTCTATGTTCATGGCCTTCATATACTCAGAGATGGTCACGGCATTCCCCCGCTCAGGCGCGCTTGTTGTATTTCCCTATGAGGCTTTTGGAAAAGGGAAATTGGCAAGGTATCTTGCATTTCTTGAAGGAACGGGGTACTACATAGGCACCGTATTTGGCATAGTCATATCAGCAATAATACTTGGGGATTACATCAGTCCTGCATTCTCAGGCGGGATAGGCCAGATAGCTATCGCCGAGGTTGCGCTCCTCATCACAGGCACAATAAATGTATTTGGCGTAAAGATCACGAGCCGGATAAATATCCTCATGTCAATATTTTTCATGGCAATATTTGCAATAATCATCGTATTGGCACTTCTTCACGGCAATCCTTCAAACCTAAGTCCATTCTTTTCAGGGAGCAGCGGGGCCATGGGCATAATACTTGCAATACCTATAGCGATACTTGCGTACGGATCGTGGACGGTGCTGATAACCATACCTGAAGAGACCGCACAGGTAAAGAAGATACCTAAGGCGGTCTTCTGGTCAATACTCGCGGTGACGATATTCTACGCGCTTCTTGTGCTAGCCGTGTATCTCAACGTAAGTGCAAAGTCACTGAATGACCCTACAGATCTCTACCCTGTCTACATCCTGGTAAGCCTTCTGGGAAGCTCCACGTTAACTGCGGTCTTCCAAATTGGCGCTGTACTTGCGATAGCAGCGGTGATGCTGGTCATGGTGCTTTCAAACGCAAGAATACTCTATGCCCTTGCCAACCTGAACTTCCTTCCGCAGTCAATGAACAAGATGAACAACAGCGCAATACCCATCTACGCTACATTGCTCTCATTCATAATACCAATGGCGCTGTCAGTATTTCCAGACCAGTACTATCAGTACGTTGTAATAGGCGCAATAATCGGCACAGGGCTGCCAAGGATAATAGACCTTGCCTCGTACCTCAAGATAAGGAACGTGCCATCATATCATCCATCATACAGGGTAAGGTACGGGCTTGCAGTTGCACTGATCGCATTCGCAGGGCTTGTGATATCTGAGCTTTCGCTCGGAATAAGCGATGTTACCTGGTCTGTTGCAGCCTTCGTACTTCTTACGCTGATTTTTGTCGCAGTAGACTGGAGAAGGAAGTAGCCTGGCTATTCGAGCACTACCCTTACTTCAGAGCCGTCCTTAAGGCCCAGCTCCTCCCTAAGCATCTGCTTTGCTATGAGCTCTGCAGTGTTTATGTGCGTTGACAGTTTAGGCTGGATGAGTGCGCACCTTATCCCGGATACCTCTCCCTTGTAGCATATCACGTCACCGAACTTCTTTGCGTCCTTCTTAAATCCATTCACAATTATGCTCCTCTCCCTTATCTTTTCAAGCATTATCGCATCAGATTCGGAAAGAGTCAGATTAAGCGTGCCAGGGTATGGATCTATTCCAAGCTTCTCGATGAACTGCTCCCTGTATTCCTTCTGGCTCATGTAGTATCTTCCCTCGCCCTTTCCCTGCTTTACCGTTCCTAATATTGTTATTGATTTACGCAAGCATACCCCTTCTTATCCCGCTTCTGTCTTGCTGAACGCATAAGTTGCGATGCTGACCATTATTACCGTTGATATAATCATTGCAAGAAGGTCTGTCCATATGGAGAAGGTGCCAATTCCTATTAGCGCATTCCTCAATCCATCAACGCCATAAGTCAGGGGATTAAGGTAGGTTATGAATCGCACATAGGGCGGCAATGCGCTAGCAGGAAAGATGCTGTCCGAAAGGAAGAACAAAGGCATGGTAAAGAAGCTGGTCACGAGCTGGAATCCCTGGAAATCACTTATCATTGATCCCAGAGTCAGACCAAGGCTGATGAATGTTGCCGCTATAAGCGCCATGAATACAACTGCGAGTATGGTCAGTGCAGAAAACTGGATCTGGAATCCTATCAGAAGTGAGATGGCAACTACAAGTATGCTCTGCAGTAACGCAGTTGTGCCGCCTCCAACGATCCTGCCAATGACAATTGATGTCCTTGAATTCGGGGTTATCAATATCTCCTTAAGGAACCCGAACTGCCTATCCCAAAGCACTGCGGACCCGGTAAATATCGATACGAAAAGTAGCGACATGCCTATTATCCCAGGGACTATAAAATCCAGATAGCTTGTGCCCCCAGCCAGGTGTATCAGGCTTCCCAGCCCTAGGCCAAGCCCTAGCAGGAAGAAGATCGGCATCATAAGCATGCCTATAATCCTGGACTTTGCCCTGAGGAATCTCTTCATGTCCCTGAGCCATAAAACGTATATTGCGTTATAGCCCATACTATCTCCTGTTCCACCTGTTTCTCATGGCTCTCATTGTGTCCAGCGCGCTTGCAGCCTCCTCCCTTATCGTCTTGCCGGTATAATGTATGAAGACGTCCTCAAGGCTGGGCTTATGCAGGCTGACTGATTCTATAGTTGCTCCATGCTTCTCTGAAAGCATTATTATTTCAGGTATCCTCTTCTCTCCCTCCTCAACCGTAAGGTCAAGGAAATCCTCATGTTTTGAGAGGGTCTTGATCCATCTCACTCCCTTCAAATATCTCTCCACAGTTTCTATTCCCTTGCTTATCTTTACTGATATTACATCCCCGCCAAGCTTGTTCTTGAGCGCCTTTGGCGTATCAAGCGCAACTATCTTGCCGTGGTCAACGAAGGCCACCCTGTTGCAAAGGTAGTCTGCCTCCTCTATGTAGTGCGTTGTAAGTATCAATGTTGTGTTTCCCACAGTGTTAAGCTTCCTGATGTAATCCCATATGTGCCTCCTTGTCTGCGGGTCAAGCCCTATTGTAGGCTCATCAAGGAAGAGTATGTGCGGCTCATGAATAAGCCCGCGCCCTATTTCAAGACGGCGCTTCATCCCCCCTGAATAATTCCTAACCAGTACGTCTGCCTTGTCATCAAGTTCGACGAGCTTAAGTACCTCGGCTATCTTCTTGTTCCTAGTCTCCTTGTCTATCTTGTAAAGTATTGCATGAAACTCCAGGTTTTCCCTGCCAGTCAGGTCATCATCAAGCGAAGGATCCTGGAAGACTATTCCTATGCTCTTTCTGACCTCGTTCTGCTGTTTCCTTATGTCAAATCCGGCCACTGTGGCATTTCCTGAGGTCGGCTGCAAAAGTGTGGTAAGCATCTTTATTGTAGTAGTCTTGCCTGCACCGTTAGGCCCGAGCAGGCCGAATATCTCGCCCTTCTTCACTACAAAAGAGATTCCGTTTACGGCACGAAACTTGCCATAGTCCTTTACTAACCCTCTTGCACTAACTGCATCCATTTTTGGTCAACTTTACTTTATCACTTGGTATTTATTAATATTGAGAAAAGTTTAGCTTATGCAGCCTCGTGCCTTGTTTTGGATTCGTTCTTAGCGCTTATCTGCTCAAGAAGCTTTTCCATATTTTGGCGCTTTATAATCGTTTTGCAAGAAAAACCGACGTTTGGACAGACCGAACTGCTACGATGTGCTTAAATATGAGAATAGGCTATAACCAATCATGGGCGTATGGGACAAAATGAGAGAACTGTGGCGTGAGTCAGCCAGTTCTAATGAAAAGAGCGATCCGGGTCAGCCTTCAGATTCCTCTACGTACGGATCCACTTACAAGTGTGCGGGGTGTGGAAAGTCTCTTACTGGGGGTCCTGCATTGTACTGTGATGGCTGCGGGCAATACTACTGCTATCCATGCGGAGTTGCAAGCGGTGACATGATCTGGGACTGCCCCAACTGCGCAATTCAGGCGCACAGGGTAAACCTTTAAGCCCAATTTTGATAACCGGGTTGTATTTTTAGGAAGTTGACAAATTAAGAATCTTTCTATCGAATATAAAATTTGGGGTTTCTCTCTCTTTAATATCGTCGGAAA
>JAGWHH010000045.1 GCA_028866935.1 Microcaldota archaeon
ATATCGTCGGTAAAAAGATTCCATCAAATTTTTAGTAAACTTTTGCCTGATCTATCCTGTATCTTTGCTCAATTTTGCATTGGTCAAGACTTGTTTTTGCCCCATTTTTGAGCATTCTTTCCGCAACAAATGCAATCATTGCGCCATTATCCGCGTTGTATTGGTTGTCAGTGAAACCAAGCCTTGCTTTATGCTCTTTTGCAATTGATTCGAGCATCTCCTTTAGCCTGGAATTCTGCGCAACGCCGCCGCAGACGCACATTTCAGTGCTGTTTGTCAGCAAAAGTGCCCTTTCAGTGGCTTCGCAAAGCATTGAAAATGCTGTTTCTTGTAGTGAAAAACACACGTCGTGTATGCTATTTTGCTTTGCGGCCTTTATCGAGTGGGTTAGTATTCCTGTAAATGAAAAATCCATTCCCTTTACAGTGTATGGCATGTTGATGTACCTGCCCCATTTGGCAAGTTTCTCTACCGTAGAGCCCCAAGCCGGGTTCAGTTTTGTCTCCCTTGCAAACGTATCTAGCATGTTGCCTATCCCGATGTCGAAGGTCTCGCCCATTACACCGTAATGTGGGTATGGCTTTTTTGATAGCTTGAGGATTTGCGAGTTGCCGCCGCTTACATACAGCACTAACGGATCGCTTAGCCCCGAGTTAATTCTTGCAATTTCTATGTGCCCTATCCCGTGATTAACAGGAACAATCGGTATGTTTAGCTTCCTGGCTATTGTCTTTGCAGCAATCTGACCTACCTGAAGGCACGTGCCTATGCCTGGGCCTTTTGTATAGCCTATGCCTTCTATTTCTTTAGGAGTTATTGCGGCTTTTGATATGGCGGCACTAATAACGGGTTGCACGTTTTGTACATGGTGCTCCGCAACTTTCTTTGGTATCATGCCGGATAGCTCTATCTTGTACATGGCTTTCTCATTGGCTAGAATCTTGCCATTGTCCGCTATTCCGACTCCGAAAGTGTGCGCGCTACTCTCTATCCCCAAAGTAAGCATTCTATCATCATAAATTCTGCAGACAAACCTTATATAGATGGATCGAAGGCGAAGGGTATGGGCTTGTGGTGGGGTAAATGGATGAAAAACATATGCAATTACTGAAAGATTGGAACGCAAAGCATAGGGTGTCTCTAGAAGTAGATAGCATTATGGCAGACGTGCTTACTCCCATAATAAAAATATTTAACCGCAGGCACGGCACAAATTATACTTTAGACGGAGTCAACGGCACGCCTAGATGGTCCACGGCAAATATTCATGCAGATGAGTTCTTGCCCAATTACTATATTCCAGCATGGCAGAATCACCACAGGGAGATACCAGTACTTGTTGATAGAGGGTTGTTGAGCGGCGCACATAGGCACTATAAGATAGATATAGTAAGCAGCAGAAGCGACGCCACAGTGGAGCCATTAAAGCTCTGGCTCTCTGAGAACGGAATAGGCTTTAGGAAAAGGCTTGTCACAGAGCCAGGCTTGGATAAATGCGCACTTGATTATAGGCTTTACATAGATGATGACTCCAAGCTTGCTGAAAAAGTGGAAAACGCGCAGGCGAATTGGAAAGGTACCTCAAAGACAATGTTGCTAGTGGATATGTTTAACAACCGGGAAGTAAGGGACAGCTAAAGGATCGTTAGAGTCGATGGCGTGAACCACGCCTTGAGGATACTGATAAGGGCTGCTGAACTTAAAAAGTTAAGGGCGGTGGAGCAGTAGCTAGTGCCTTACTGCCTCTTTGGAGGCGTCCCTGAACAGATCTGAGCTTCGCGCTTCGGCATCTAGCTCAGCGAACAGCTTCTCTGCCTGCCCTGGCCTTAAGATGCGCACAAGCACATCGTCTAAGTCCCTATTGGTCTTGTACACAGGAAACCTGTTGCTTACATCGTCAATGTTTTCAAGAAGCTTGCCCAGAGGCTCGGTTATGCCTTTGTCTATCTCCTCTTTGCCTGCGCTTAGCACATCTTTTGCCTTGTTTAGAAAAAGCTTTGCTTCTTCCACATCGCCTCGCCTAAGCATTGCCAGTCCATAAATTATGTTGTTTACTGCCCTTGACATAGCAGGTACTGTTGCGCTGTATCTGCTATCGTAGAACCTGTTTATTCCCTCGCGTAACTCAAGCTCCCAGCCAAACGGCCTTCGTGCCGACTCCTGGACCTGCACAGTGTTTTGAACCTGTTTTCTAGCCACCATTTCGGATCGACTCCTCGATAAATAAGAAATTCAATTACCTCATATAAAACATTTTCCTACAAAAAACCGAAAAATCAGCCCGTAATCATAAAGTCTTTAAGTTTTGTCTCCAACTTTTCCTTCTTTTTCCTATGTTCTTGCAGGAAGTGGTTGATTTTTTGGGCCAGGTCCTTCTTGTGCTCGCCGGCAAGGAGAGTTCCCTTCCTTTCGCCCTCAAAGATCTCTGCAAGCTTTTTATCATCTGGCTCAAACAGGTATCTATTATACTGGCATACTGCGCATTTGTCTGGGTTGCCGCCCAGCTTCTTTTGCAGCTCGGCAGTTGACTGCTGGCCGGTAATAGCCTTATTGACCTTCTTTTCGACTACATCAGGGGCATCGTCAAGATAGATTGTGTTGTCAGGATCGCTGGATGACATTTTGGGCCCTCCTTTTAGGGATGGCATGAACTTTGAATGCATGATTGCTGGTTTGTAATAGCCAAGCTTGTCTATTGCGTTCCTTGCAACCCTGAAGTGCACATCCTGGTCGACGCCGAGCGGAATCAGGCATGGTACGTTCTTTCCTTGCTCAACAGACTTTAGAAATGCTGGAACTGCCTGCATGCTTGTATAGAAGATTGTTCCTATGTTTGAGTCGTTGCCGAAACCAAATGCATCTTTTATTATCGAGAAGGTAATGTACTTTGACACCCTTACTGCCTGTTTGTAAAGCACGCCTGCATACTCCGTATTTGTGAATATTTTTGTCTTGCCTGGCTTGAATCCTAGGGCGACTATGTTGAGTGCGTCTGCGTATGCCAGTTCGTGTGCCTTTTCAAGTGTGAGGTTTGTGTCCCTCTTTGCAAGATACTTTTCTTCGTCGGGTATCTGTATGTAAACCTCTGCATCAAACTTTTCCTGAAGCCATTGGGACATGACGAATGGGATAAGATGGGCTATGGTCATTCCTCCTGACGGCGCTATGCCAGTATACACGTAAAACTTGTTGCCCTTTTCATACTGGTCAAGAAGCCATGGCATATCCCTATGTGCAAAGTAGATTCCTCTCCTTATCATGAAATGAATGTCATTCGCATCCTTCTTTATGCGCGCCTTTAATTCCTCGTCTATGGGCCGTATTCCAAATTTTGTAATTAGGTCCTGGTAGTCCACCTCTCCCTCGACAGAATAGGCCCCTACGGAATAGTCATCTTTCACTGCGCACCAACCCTCATAGCTTTAAAATAGATTTTATTGTAACGAGTTTATTTATATATCTGTACAGATTAGATTTACTCTGTGCGATTGTAGTCTAGCCTGGTAGGACTTTGGCCTTCCAAGTCAAAAACCCGGGTTCAAATCCCGGCGATCGCATTCGCTTTCAGGAGCTGGTTGCTGTAAGGCGACACCCCTGAAGTTCGGCTCCAAGGGCAGAAATGTAATCCATCTGCTGCGTTTTGAGGCAACACTGCAGCTTCACTGTTTCAGCTCTCACCTACTTGGTGTCGCTGCTGAACCCTATGTCTAGCATGTCGAAGACTGCTGGTACTATAGACGGATGTGTGGTCCCAAGCTTACACCGGCTGATCTTAGTCAGCGACCTAACAAAGTCAAGACTCTGCTAAGTCTAGGCAAGAATAACAAGGACCATAATCTTTTAGTGCTGGCGTTCTGCATGTTCAAGCAGTGCCTTATATGCAGGAAATGCTCCAGTAGCTATTGCAGTGTTATTTTCAACTTGGGCTTTGTACTCCCCCCTTGCTGCTTTTACTACTTCCTTTGGAATCGGGCTTGTTGTTCCTGCTGCACTGATAGCTTGGCTTGAGCTTGGATGCTTGGTGACTACCACTGGAGCGACACCGCCAAGCCTGCCGTCGCCGAGGACGTTCAGACGCCCGCCGTGGATGAACGAGTCATGTTCCAAGAACACACGCAGCGGCATGCTGCCACCATGAATATATGATTGATTTTCAAATGGAAGGTGTCTATATTCCATTTCGGATACCTGCTGGAACATTTCCTGTACTGTCTTTCCTGCAGGATTGAATTTATAATAACCATTCATGTTAGTGCCGATAGTGTCAAGATAAAAAAAGACATAGCCGTTTAGCTTGTATGCCTTTGTATTTTCCAAGCCATTTACCAAGGAATTGAATACTTTTGGAAATTCCTCTAGGGTAAATAGCTTTCCTACCTTTTTAGATTCCTCAAATCCAGCACTCAGTTCGTGTATTTCAGTTGTGCCGTTCCTTTTACTTCTAAACAATGTTATTGACATGTAATCAACAATATTCTTGTCTCAAAGCGTCATATTTAAAGTGTGTGATTTTGAGCAGAATTTGAGGTTTTATTGTGAATTTGGTACATTTATAAATGTGCATGGTTTCGTTGAGTCCAAGACCCTTCGCAGAAAACGTTTTTAAGCTTACAAGGATCAAGGTTAAATCATGCAGTTATCCGGCTCAGTGTACCTAAAATGTAAGTTATCTGCCCCTTTAACATCAGAGTTAGTCGGACTTAAGGGGCAAGTGCCCTTGTAACCGGTACGCTTTTCCTTCGCCTAAGTTTAATTTACACAACAACCTAGATGCAGGTCTGGGCTTTACGCTAAAAATTGGTAGATATAATGGAATCTAGAAGAGTCAGCATTTTCGATACTACGCTAAGAGACGGGGAGCAGTGCCCTGGGGCGACAATGACGCACCAGGAGAAGATGACAGTTGCAGCGCAGCTGGAGAAGCTGCGTGTAGACGTAATAGAGGCTGGTTTCCCAGTGGCTTCTGAGGACGATTTCAAGGCCGTCAAGGAGATAGCAGACCGCTCCTCGTATTCGACTATTGCAGGGCTCGCAAGGGCGATAGATAGGGACATAGACAGGACGTGGGATGCCATAAGGGGCGCAAGAAGGCCAAGAATACACACGTTCATGAGCAGCTCTGATATACAGCTAAAATACCAGTTCAAGAAGACGAAGGCTCAGGCGCTTGATATGGTCAAGGCGGCAGTGAAGAGGGCATCGGACTACTGTGATGACGTAGAGTTCTCGCCAATGGATGCTACGCGCTCTGACCCGGATTTCCTTTATAGAATAATAGGATGCGCCATAGACAGGGGAGCTTCGGTAATAAACATACCAGACACAGTAGGATACAGCACTCCTGAGGAGTTCGCTGGCCTCATCAGGAGTATAAGAGAGAATGTGGAGGGCGTTGATTCTGTAGTCATCAGCACGCACTGCCACAATGACCTTGGCATGGCAGTGGCCAACTCACTTGCAGGAGTGGAGGCAGGGGCAGGACAGATAGAGTGCACGATAAATGGCATAGGCGAGCGCGCTGGTAACGCATCTTTAGAGGAGGTGGTAATGGCGCTGAAAACACGCGGCGAGTTCTATAATGCATATACTGGAATAAACACGAAGGAGATATTCAAGGCCAGCAGGATGGTGTCTGACTTTACCGGGTTCGCGGTGCAGCCAAATAAGGCAATAGTTGGCAGGAATGCCTTTGCTCATGAGTCCGGAATACACCAACACGGCCTGCTCGTAAACAAGAAGACTTACGAGATAATGAATCCTGAGATGATAGGAAAGCACTCTGAAATAGTGATAGGTAAACACTCCGGCAGGCACGCTATAGAGAAGAGGCTAAGCGAGCTTGGCTTCAAGCTTGGGGAAAAACAGCTTAGTGAAATCACTGGAAAGGTAAAGGCACTCGCAGATAAGAAGAAAATGGTGGAAGAGAGTGACATTATTGCCATTGCAAGCAGCGTCGTAGGAAGCGTGCCTGATGAGAAAAGACGGTTAAAACTAATATCGTTGAGCGTAAGGACTGGAACTGATGAAAAACCTAGCGCAAAGGTGAAGCTGGAGCTTCACAACAAAATAGTGGAGGCTGTGGGAAATGGCCTTGGTCCTGTTGATGCAGTCGCTGACGCAATAAAGAAAGCTGTGAGGTACAAGATAGTGCTCAAGGAATATAATCTGAAGGCAGTGACTGGAGGCACCAACGCATTGGCCAATGTAGTCATTACAATAGCCGACCGCAAGGGAAGAATATATACGTGCGAAGCACTCCATGAAGATGTTGTAATTGCTTCTGCAAATGCGCTGGTTGACAGTATTGACAAGTCGCTTCGCGCAGGAGACAGAAACATCCATTGAAATGCCTGTTTGCTATATTGGCAGGAGACTGGGAAAGGCATAAATATAATCTAGAAGCATGGGTTGGTAATTAGTGCGTGGAGGGAAAGCTTAATGATCACTAAAATGGATACTGGACCAAAAAGTAGTAAGTTAGTTACACCAAAACAGGACTTTGGATCACTATTGCGTGGCGAGCTTGGTAGCATTGACCCTAAGCGCTTATTTTTTATAAGTGATACTCATTTCGATGACGATAGGAAGATGCAATCCCGTAACAGACCATTCGATGATGTAGAATCGATGAATCGTGCAATAGTAAAGAACTGGAATGAGGCTGTAGGTGAAGGTGACATTGTAATTTTTGTTGGAGATATGACGTATAAGGGGGCCGATAGAGACGCCGCCTATTGGACAGAGCGCCTTCATGGAAATATTCTTTTCATTAAAGGAAACAACGACATAGGAGTCGAAAATGCGCAGCCACATTTTACGCTTACATTTAAAGGTAAGAAATTTTACATAGTGCATGATCCTGATGGCGCACCACAACGACTTGGAAA
Source organism: Microcaldota archaeon (assembly GCA_028866935.1). Classification (GTDB taxonomy): domain Archaea; phylum Micrarchaeota; class Micrarchaeia; order Micrarchaeales; family CABMGC01; genus JAJZNA01. Next base: position 6,888 of record JAGWHH010000045.1, read on the forward strand.
TGATACTTGGTTAATCCATGGGCATATGCATGACAAGGATCTGGACGATTTTCCTTTTGTTCATGTTACTAAAAAGAGAATAAATGTAAGTGTGGAGGTTCTGGGGTATGTCCCTGTTTCATTGGACACTTTGCTTTCTGTAGAGCTGCAGAAATTAAAGCATGTGAAGAGGCTTGCTGATCTTTCTGTTCCGATTGCAAACGCAGCATAGTGCAGCTCCTATCTTGCTATACGGACTAATTCTCTCATTTTTTCTGCAGGGTTTTCAGCCGTTAACAAAGACGTCCCTACAAGGATTGCGTCTGCACCGGCTCGAAGAGCACTGATGGCGTCCTCCTTGCCATCTATTCCAGATTCGGCTACCTTTATCACATCTTTTGGAATGTAGCCCGACAGAGCCTCGAAAAGCCCCTTGTCTAGCTTGAATGTGGATAGGTCTCTGGAGTTTATACCTATAATTTTAGCTCCTGCGTCTATTGCGGCATCTATGTCTGCCCTGCTATGAGTCTCTACAAGGCAGGACATGCCAAGATTGTGGGCAATACTAATAAACTGCTTTAGTTTCCGGCCATCCAAAATGCTTGCTATTAGCAGTATTGCGTCTGCCCCAGCCGCATAGGATTCGTATATCTGGTAGCTGTCTATTATGAAATCTTTCCTAAGTACTGGAACTTTTGCAGCTTTCTTTACCGTCTTTATGAATCCTATGTCTCCCCTAAAATATTTCCAATCAGTTACAGCAGATATCGCGCTTAGTACTCCAGAACCCTGGTAGATCTTTGCCATTTCTTCGTATCCAATGCCAGTTAAAATGTTTCTGCTTGATGGAGATGACATTTTAATCTCTGCTACTATTGCAAGGCCTGCTTCTGACCTTATCGCAGTGCTAAAATCCCTAACTGTTCTACTGCTTTCCCTACATAGGAATATTAACTCTAGAAGTGGACGTTTGGTCTTTGCACGCTCAACTTCTAGGGCCTTGTTGCTTGTGATTTCGTTTAATAGGTTAGGCATATAGATAATTCTTGCTGCTTAATATTATAATTTATATATACAAATATGCTTGATGCAGTAAAGTTAGTTAGGAGCTTGGCAAATTAAGATAACCACAGTGCATCTCATGAAAAGGAAGTCCTGCACTTATCGATGAAAATAATTCTGAGCTTTCGATCTTGCGCCTGTTTGGAAGGGCATCTAAAGTATTGTAGGTATTGATATAGGGTTCCTATTCTAAATTTATGGCAGGGTTTATTAAATTTTCAGACTATATCAGTTTATGAATGGCAAGATTAATAGCAAAAGCGCTATGATAATTATAGCAGTATTAATTGTCATTTTATGTATTGCGGCTGCTTTTTTAATAAGCCCACTGCGAATCGGATCTGACATTGTATCTAATAACACTTCTGTGAGCGTCAATTATAAGCAAATGAATGTTGTAGCCAATTATTCAAATAAAGGCCAGACAGTATACCTTTCAAAAGGCAGCACTTTGACAGTAGTGCTTGACGGCTCTTACTGGAGGATCTATAATGCATCCAATTCCTCTGTGCTTCAGCAAGCTAATTCTTCTGTGCTTCAGCAGGTAGGCAAGGTTGGATATGGGAGTGGAGAGTGCAGCGGATTCCAGCCGCCAGGGAGTGGTTGCGGAACTGTAACCAAAACGTTCCTTTCAGTTGGCATTGGCACTGCAAACATAACAGCATACCGCGGATCTTGTGGTGAGGCTCTTAGATGCGTAAATGGCACGGGAAATTACTCTGTAAGAGTAGTTGTGACAGGATAATTAAACAGGCCATACAAATACTTGGTGTTTGGCAGGTTTATTCGAATTCTGTAGAGCCATTAATGGAAAATGCCAGTGAAAGCGTCAGTTACAGATGGTTGTGTCAGAAAACTCTGAGATAGGTACGGAAACCCACAGGCTGTCGAAAAAGGTATTAAATCGGCAAAGCCCGCTTGGGGGCTTGGGAAATCGGGTTACGGCTTTGATAAAAATGGTTATAAAGCTTTTTAT
>JAGWHH010000046.1 GCA_028866935.1 Microcaldota archaeon
GACTTATCTGATGTGATAGGTCATGCAGATTGACGATGGTGGTTGTATGTAAATGTCAAGTCCCTATTTGTGTGGGCGGGGATAAGCTTATAAATGAGGGGTTTTATATCAATATTGAAGTAGTAAAGCGAAGTTCGCTGATTCTACAGAGGAAAAACAATGAGAGGAGACATGGGAAATGACAGAGGCGGAGAGAGAAGGGGAGGAGGCGGAAGAGGCCTAAACCCTAACTATTTCCTGCCAAAGCCAGTGAAAGTCGGAGACGAAATTGATGTGACCATAGACGCAACAGCGGCTAAGGGAGACGGACTAGCAAAGAAGGACGGATTCGTCATCTTTGTAAAGGACGCAAAGCAAGGACAGACTGTAAAAGTCAGGATAACTGATGTCCGCGCGAGATTCGCAGTAGGCGAAATAATCGACGGCGCTTCAGCATCCCCATCCGAAGCTTCACCGCAGTAAACAATCCGAGACAGCAAAACGGTAGTGATTTCAGTTTTTATTTTTCTATTTACCTTTTCCTTTTAGCTTTTTGACCTGTACGCTTGATTCAAATAGGTTTATGCTTAATCCCTATCATGGATCATGTTTTGAAATGCACAAAGTGTGGTTTCCAAACAGTTGATTTTTCATCCTTCAGATGCAGCAGATGCCAATCTATCCTTGAAGTAAAGTACGATTACGCAAAAATGCGCGTCCCTAAGGCGCTATGGGGCCAAAGGATAAGCCATGAGAAGTACCTTCCATTCTATCCTATTGATTCGTTTAAAGTCAAACTTAACGAAGGCGGCACGCATCTGTCGAGAAGGCATGAGGAGGGCTTGGGGCAGGTTTACCTGAAGATGGAGACACAGAACCCCACTCATTCATTCAAGGATAGGGGGTCGTCTGTAGAGATAAGCAGGGCCCTTGAGCTTGGATTTGACCATGTCTGCGTCGCATCTACAGGCAATATGGGCCTGTCCATAGCAACATACGCCAAAGTTGCTGGTATAAAAGCAACAGTATTCATAAGCAAGAAGGCCAACAAGAAGAAGATAGCGCTCATAAGGCAGAGCCATACCAGGATTGTAAGGGTAAATGGCGATTTCAATAAGGCGCTTGCAAGCGCAGAGGCATTTGCAAGGAAGGCAGGAGCCTTTGTATGCGGCGACTATCACTACAGGAAAGAGGGCCAGAAAAGCGTAATTTTTGAGATTGTAGAACAGATGAAAGGGCATGTTCCTGACTTTGTCTTTGCGCCTGTGGGAAATTCTACCCTGCTTGCTGCAATGTACAAGGGGCTTGAGGAATTCAGGCGCTTTTCTGTGGTAAATAGGATCCCTAGGCTTGTTGCTGTGCAATCCGAAAAGTGCAATCCGCTTGTTAAGGCCTTCAAGACAGGAAAACCGGTAAAATACATGGTGTCTAAGACGTATGCTGATGCGATAGCCGTAGGCTACCCGACGTTTGGATTTGAGGGCATTAAAGCACTGAAAAAGACTTCTGGACTAGGGGTCAGCGTTTCTGAGAACGAGATTAAGGATGCGGTAACAAGGCTTGAGAGCGAAGGCGTACTTGCTGAACCTGGAGGTGCAACGGGGTATGCAGGACTACAGAAGCTGCTTAGGGCGAAAAGCAAGATGCTTTGGAACAAAAAGGTTGTAGTAGTGATAACAGGAAACAACGAAGTAACAAAGTATGACATCTGAAATATCACATAAAGTTTTTATAAACCCCAAACCTCTAGCTCAATTATGATCGTATTCGGCACTTCGGTAGCAGGGTCTAACAGAGCAGCATTCATGGAGGGGAAAGTAGCACAGATGGCTGCAAAGAATGGAAAGAGGCTCAAGACAATCAATCTTGTAGACGTGATGCTTGAATGCGCGTCGCAACTCAACAGACAGATTACGCCCTCCACCTTGCTCAGTCTTGACAAGAAGGTGCTGAATGTGCTCAAGAAAAATGCAATGCGCAAGATAAGCGAGGAGGTAATAAAGATTCAGAATGGTCCCTGATAATTCCGGCCAAGTGCAAAGATTAATAGGCTATGCTATTCTATTTTTTTAACATGGGACGCGAAATGACGCCACGGATTTGTGCAGTTTTTATATCGTTGCTTGTTATGCTTTATCTGAGCGGGCAGGTTGCTGCAAATGGCGCGGCGCAGATCAACCAATCAGGCAATTCCCTCAGGCTCTGCTTCAACTCTGCAGCAAACACGACTGCGATGAGGATGGCCGTATACAACGGCATAAACTGCTTCAGGACGGACCTGCACATAAATTCCGCGTACGAATCCGGATACATAACAAATACCTCGGACATTGGGGCGCAGTGGCTTGGAATACTGGACTATGCTACTGTAAATAGCACCAACTGGACCTTAAGTGACTGGAACGCCAGCGTCTCCGAGGCTGTTGCGCAGTATCCGCAGATCCGTGAGTGGGAGATATGGAATGAGCCGGAATACTTCGGATCATCATACCAGGACTGGAATTCTACCCATTATTTCTACATGATTAGGAGCGCTTCTATGATAATAAAGAGCAGGTATCCCAATGATACGGTAGTATGCTTTGGCGGAGCTACAACGCATCCTCTGTTCGGATCCAACAGCGTGGCCTATGAATACCCGTTTTACGAGCAGGCATGGAAGCTTGGAGCCTCTAAATACTGCGACGCCATATCCTTGCATGCCTATGATGATTACCAGCAATACAACCTAAGCAAGCTTGGCTACAATGGCAACGGCCTGACGATGGGAGGGGAATGGAACTATACGATAGGCCTCTATGAGAACCTGACGCATAAGCCGATCTGGATAACTGAGACTGGACTAGAGTCGCCAAATTCCTATACTGACAGCAATGAGCAGACACTGTACATGAATCAGACGCTTCGCGTTCTTTCAGCATCCCCATTCGTCAAAAGAGTCTACTGGTTTCAGCTTGCGAGCTACCCTAATTTCCCCTGGGGATTGATACAGCTGCCGTACTTTGGCTTCCAGCAGATGGAGATCAAGCCTGCATGGAATATTTACGTGAACTTCTCTAAAAACGAGGGGCGAAAGCCCTCCCTCACAACTGCTCCGACTACAAGCATGCCTGAGGGTAAAACTGTAAACAGCACTATAGCATCTACCACTGCGCCTGCAGCCGTAAACCAGGGACCTGAGCCGCAGAATGCAAACAATAAAGGAGAGGTGCTTGCCGCGCTTGTAATAATTGTCATATTGGCTGCCTATTTCTATAGCAAAAGACGTAAGACAGCGCAGCAGACGTAATTGTGCAATTTTTGATTTCGCAAAACAACAGACATTTGCGTTAAAGCTGTTCAAAAAGAAAGATTCTTATATGACTAATGGCCCATATTATTTCGGGGAAGATGATGATATATGCCGGATATGAGCAGCGCCACTACTTCGTGAGGTTTACCCATAACATGCGCCTTGCTTATCTTGCTGGAATTTTCCAGGATGGCTACAAGTTCGTATGGCAGCACATGCTGCTCGTAAAGAGGCGCAGGGCCGGAAGTTACATGCAGTAGAGTAGTCAATCCGACGCCACTCTGAGCCCCTAATCGACGCAGGAAAGGAATATATATAATTAGCATTGAATCTGTTTTATGGCCTCAGCAATCAAAACGCCGCCATGGTATGTAGTGACTGGGGCGCCTTATTCAGGGATTTCAACACTGGTAGGGGCGCTGCGAAGGAAGCCGCAGATAAGTCGTACCTACCCCGAGGTGGCTACGGCCATAATTAGCGAAAATCTAGCAAGGGGCATTTCTGTAGAGGAAACGAGGAGGGATCCTCTTGTCTTTGAATACCGGATCCTAGGGCGCAAGTTGGCGATAGAGGCGCAGGAGCTTGTGGCGGATACTAGGGAAGCACCAAAAGGCAGAGTGTGTGTCTTTGAGAGAGGCGTTCCCGATAGCATGGCCTATTTCAAGCTCGGCGGCCTGGATACGTCCGGCATGGTAAGAAAGAACCTGGCCATCAATAGGTACAGGGCCGCATTCTTCCTGGAGCCTTTGGAGTATAAGAGAGGCGGGATAAGGCTTGAAACGCCTGAGGAGCGCGATGTTATTGGCGAGCTGCTCTTAGTAACCTACAAGGACCTGGGATACGAGGTAATCACTATTCCGGTCATGCCGGTTGAGGAACGGGCAGACACCGTAATGCAGCACATAGCCGATACGCTGTAGTCAATGCCTTTGGCTTTGCTTGGCCTGCGCTGATCGCACCTTCTTTGCAAGAGCGTCGTGATTGGTTGCGTCGACGCCGCTTGTGCTTAAGGTAGCAATCGCAAGAGTAAAGGCATCGACTTCAATGCCAGGCCCGATCATGTGCCTTTGTGCGATTATGTCCCTGTGCAGCCCGTCGTCCTCATTAGCTATCCTGAGCAATTCCCTTATGGCGTCAGGGTGGCCGTGCTTGGCTATCTGGTCTGCAGCAGTCTTTCCGCTTGCATCCCTAATCTTCAGATATCCGGAGGCCTGTTGCAGCAAGACCATTGCAGTATCCCTCTCCCTTTCCAGAATGACAAAGAATCCTTTGACTAGCTCCTCCCTTCTTTCCCCAGAATTTGAGTATATTTCACGGACAAGAGCGTCAAGTCTGGCCAGCTCTGCCTTGTTGCGCGGCTGCGTGAATCCCATAGAGTAATGCCTTGGATGTTGTGGTATAAATAAGTGCTGATGCCGCGAACATGAACATCTACAGTTATGTGTGCCGAAATAACAGAAAGGGTCTGGGAGTTGTTCAAATTGAAAAACTTTAAATACCAGGATATCTGAACACAAAGAGTAGGCTATATCCACCGTGGAGTAACTCATGAGATTTTATGACCATTAGAACACATTCGAAGAAAGCAGACGACCAAGAAAGACCGGCTGCAGCAAGGTTTAAGAAGGAAACCTTTGAGGAGCATGCTGATGGGAGGGGATCACGGTTAGATATTAGTCACTATCATCTAACTAGGCATATAATTTCCGACCAGTTTTTCCAAATTATGGCAGACAAGGGCATCTCTTCAACCGCAGTAAACGCCCTTGCTGGAGAAGGCCGCCTAGGGCAGCTTGTCCAAGACCTTATTCTGAGAGTAGACAATGGGGCCGTTGGAGAATTGATAAACAGTGCAGTAAATGCGTTTCCTATGGATAAGATTTCTGGAGTCACGTATCATGGAAGCGAAACTGAAAATATGTGGATTGACCTTGCAATAAAACATGGCAAGAACTGGAGATCCGATACTAATGGAAGGAGAACTAAATCAGGTATGGGGGCAACGCCTTTGTTTTCCTTAGATAAGTATGATTACAATCTTTTGGGCGGAACGAATATCAGCAAAACCCCGATAATAGTCATAGGTGCGGGCCCGGCAGGACTTATGGCTACTGCACAACTTATAAGAATGGGATTTGATCGGCGCAATATAACTGTAATAGATAAAAGCGGCGAGTACGGAGGCATATGGAACCAGAGGAATGTTTATGAGGGAGGCATAAACAGCCCTTACGAATTTAATTTTTCAGGGATTTATCTTGAAAGTGCTCCGGCAAGTGGCCGTGTTGCTAAAGACTTTCTTAGCATGATTAGGCATAATAATAATTTGCCAACGGTAGTAAAGGGCAAGGTAGTTGAAGTGATACCTTCTGATTTGAATCATGTAGTCAGTAGCATGGAGGATGGCAAACTAGTAACCAGGACTGCGGCTTTAGTGATAAATGCAATAGGAAATGGATTGCCCCTTAATCCAAACAGGCCAGGCCACATGACAACAGATACGCCAGGTAATGCGGGCATAAGATGGCAGAAGATACTGCAGGCAGGAGAGGCGTCTGGTGAAAAGGTTAGGGGAGCGAAGGTAGTGCTAATAGGCCTTGGAAACAGCACTGCTGAGATGTTAATGCAGATCCAGGAACTTAATGAGGCAGGGTATGGAATAGATTACAGGGTGCTTACGCATTATCCTGCAAATGCTGTTTGTAACCCTACAGAAGAGGTGGTTATGAATGGAAAGGCTTACAGAGTGTACCGTGATCTCTCGATACCGAACCTCACAAAATACGAGGGCGACTTGGAAGAACCAAGGAGAGCATACGAGAGAGCGCTTTATGAAGGAAGGATAATATCGGACGTTTCACATTGGAATATGGGGGAGGGCAAGATACATGTAGTTGCGAACGGGTCAGAGATGGCTCTTGAATGCACTACACTGTTCACACTTATCGGCTATGGGCATTACCCTGAAACACTTAGGAGAATGGGGATGAAAGTCACTGATGAATATAAAGGCACTATCGCTACAGACTACGATGGCGAAGTGCATAGGCCTGAGCCCATAAAAGACAATGGAAATCGAAGAAATTACATCTATCCGGGATATTTTGCATTGGGGGCGGTAGCTAAGACCGACTCTAATCCGAATGCAATAGTGATGCCAGGAATCATGCACAGAATGTACGATATGCTATTTACGGCCGCGCTTAGAGCGCAGGAATATCGTCAGGCGCAGGAGATTGTAGAACTTACCAGAAAACATTTGAGAACCTTAAAGGGCTCTGAAGAGGACATAGAGAGAATTGTAAGCGTGGCCGTAGAGCAAGTCGCAAATACGGACATGCTTGGCGGGATATTAAGGGAATGACCATGGCAGAAAGATTTGCTTCGTATAATTACGAGAACTTTAGATTCGGACCCTACAAGGAGCTTTTCAGAAACTTCCCCAATGTCCAGAAATTGGGTTCTGAAGCTCCTGATTTTGAATGCGCTGACATTAATGGAAACCGTGTAAGCCTATCTGATCACAGAGGCAGGTTTGTTGTCCTCGAGTTCGGGTGCTTGACCTGCGCGCCTGCTGCAACCCAGTTAGCCATCTATCCAACTAGCATATCGCGCAGGCTCGTACCCATGTTTTCAGGAGAGGAAGTCGATTTCATTATGATTTATACTAGGGAAGCGCATCCCGGGGAACTTGTGCCTGCGCATTCATCGTTTAATGAAAAGGCGGGAAGGGCAAGGCAGTTCAAGGAGATTGATGACCTCAAACTTAAGGTCCTAGTAGATGATCTGGAGGGTACCATCCATAAGAAATACGGGGAATTGCCAAATATGGCTTACATAATTGACAGGCAGGGCAAGATAGTCTACAAGGCTAGCTGGACGGACGCGGGCGATGTGGAGACTTCCCTTAGAAATCTGCTCCTCTCGGAGAAAGGCGCAAAGGCAAGGCGAACTCTTGGCGTAGTTGAGAAGCTTATTTTCATTGAAGACGATAACGTTGAGCTACACAGCAGCATATACGCAAGAGGTGGCAGGCAGTCTTTAGAGGAAGTCAGAAGAGAGTTAGGCCTTGATGTATAAGTCTTGGACACATCTATCCAAAGGCTCAAAGCATTTGGATTGCTATTGATCGAACTCCACTTTGTGCGTGATTATCACTTGCTAGATTTTGCATAAAGACCCAGAGCCCCTCCGCCTTAGAATTCAAAACCTTTCTCTTGCCTTCTCTTATTTCTTTGTAGAGTAAAGTAACATCCATCAGTTCACTATAGATAATATGCGATTATTAGAAATATGTTCTGTTTGCGCTTCATTTTGAAGAGGATCGCTGGGTACGGGAATCGAAGCTGCATTTTGATTCTTGAACGATTAGAGAGCGTATCACTTCCTTAAAGGCCTGAGGGGATTTGTTACGGTTATCCCGGATATTTCATCGAAATCCTTATCGTTTTCTGTGAATATTTCAATTATTCCATTTTCCTTCATAGTCTCAGATATTAAAAGATCCCAAAAGGGGGCATTAAACTTCTCAAAATTTGAGATTGCGTGGTCGATGGTAGTGGAAGTATAATCCAGTTTTCTCCATTTATCAGATACGATTAAGGATTTGACTATAATCCTTGCCTTTTCCGGTGACACGCCCAGTTTGGTCACTAATGCATTAAACGTCTCGCCAAGAATCTGGTTTGAAATGACACCTTCGATATCGCCATTAAAAACTTTTTCTAGAAGTCTTTCGCATACTTTTCTTTTTTCTGGCTCGCTCGAGTCATATGCGTAGCATATTATATTCGTATCGAAGAAGACCTTATCACCGTTCATAAAGCTCGTCTCTATTAAACTTCCATTTCTTCATCTTTATACCTTCTTTCAATAGCTTCAATGCCTGACTTTCTATATCTGCATCCTTTGCCTTTGCCCATTCCATCATTGCCTCTGTCAGCGCCTTACCTAGGTAACCCTTCTTTTTCCCGTACTTTAGGCTTGCTTGCTTTCTGAACTCACTGTCAACGTCTTCTTCAACATTTACGGTTATGGTCTTAGACATATCATCAATAATATTTAGATAATAGAAATATTTAAATGTTTTGTTTTTGTAAATATTAAATAGGAACTTGACAAATAGTCATAAAACGGATAGGTATATGTCAGGTGACGAAATCATAAAATGATTTTTACGGAGAAAACATTTTAGAAGATTCATACGCATGGAATAAAGCTAGGCCTTTTAAGTTCAAATGTCAAGTTC
>JAGWHH010000047.1 GCA_028866935.1 Microcaldota archaeon
TCATGGCGAAAATACGCCCATGCAGGATCAAGGATTTGTGCTCGGGCCAGGGGCATCAGAAACATTCACATTCAATGGCACGGCCCTAAATCCGAGCGACTTCCTTCTTGCCTTAGCTCCAGGAACCAACTACACGATCGAGGTTCTGGGAGATTATGGGACCCAGATAAAGGCAAATGTAACTGCAAAATAACTCTCTTAGTTTGATGCGGCACTAAATCTGCAAGCCCATCTTGGCCAATGGGCTTACTGGCAAACATATTTCAGGATAAGGAACCTAAATTCGAGCCTTAATGGATTTTGATTTTGTTAGGCTACGCAGCAGGCTCCAGTACAACGCCTTCCTCACCGCTGTCCCTTCTCATTTCTATTATGTTGAACTCTTGTTCCTCAACATTCTCGAAGCTTGGCAGCCTTGCAGCGTACTGCCTTGCTATTACCCTAAACTCCTTCTTCACTTCTTCAGGAGATAATGTGTCCCCTTTCCAGTACCTAAGTGCGCCTTCAGCAACAGTCTTGAACCACAATTCAGTGAACTTCGCATCCCTTCCCCCAAGCTTCTTGCCTATTGAGCGTATGTGCTCTTTGAAATCATTGATATGCACCTTCTGTCCAAAGATGCCGCTTGGCCTGTCTCTGATCAGCATGTTCGCTTCATTATCAAACCACTTGATTATCTTCTGCTCCCTTCTAAGCGCTATAAGATCCACTACCCGTGCCTCTACCTTCCCCCTTACTGGTAAATCAGGTATATGCATATCGATTGCCTCTAAATATGAATGCGTCCAAGCTCAAGCTTTGCAAGCAAGACTCCTAACGGCCTAACTGCCTTGTAAATCCGCGCAGTATTCTTCTTCCTAAGCTTGAATATGAGTAAGTCATCCGCAGTTATCTGTTTTGCAGCCTCTCCAGGTATCTGTGGCCCAGTGGATTCTGCAGGTTCCATAACATCCAATACAGGCATGTGCGCCGGTGCTCTTTTCACATCTGAAGTTCCAGTCCTGCGGTATAGCGATAAAAGATCAAAACCTCTACCTTCGCCTACCCTTTCCTTATGGAATGTCTGGGCCTGTGCCTGCATGCCGCTGGTTGTTGCATATGCAGCCATGGGGTCAGGCCCTGCGCTATACTCCTCAAGCTCCTCGCCTCTTAGCATCTGATTGAGTTGTGCAAGAAGCAGGTCCGCATCGTCCCTTTCAAGGCCGCGTATCTCTCCATCCTGGATGTCTGACCTGAAAGGCACCTTTAAGGCGCTACCCTTCATCCTAAGGAATATGGAAGAAAGTATCATTCCATGGGATATATGCGAATTTGCAATATCCGAATAGGGTATAAATGTAATGTGGGACTTAAGGCCTGCAAGCGACCTGTTTACTACTATCAGTTTTTTGGAAGTCATGATGAAGACTGAAGGGGAGAGCGCCTCACTTAGCTTGCTCTGCCTGACCATGAAGGTTATATGATCAGAACTTCCCAAATCTCTCAGTATTGTAGATAACTCCTTGGGCAGCAGATACGACTCTACTTTAGCGTCAGCGTATTTCCGAAGCATTACTCCACACCTGCATGCAGCATCGCCAAGTGAACCTGGGCTAGCTACAATCCAAATAAACAAAAATATATGAAAAATTAACCTATTTATATCTTGCCTTTAGCTTGCGGCCGCAGCTCAGGTTTCTATATGTTTCTATATATTAAAGTAGCTGATTTTCTGAATGTCCTTCCTAGTTTTCAGGTACTCGTCAATCCATGCAAGGTTCCTCATATCCTCCTCCCTCTCCTGGTTGAGGCTGGACTCGGATTTAGGGTCGTACCTGCCTGGGTGGGTTAGCATTTCGTACGTCTTGTCGTACTCTAGCTTGTCCAGGTAATCCCTTATCTCGTCTATCCTCTTGAATGTGGAGAAGAAGACCTGGTCGTCTGGCTGCCTGGTCTTTGCCCTTATGCCGTGGTTCCTTACAGGCATGTGCAGCTGCTCTGCATACGAATTAAGTGCGTTTATTATCTCAGTGTTCGTTATCTGCTTGTGTATGTCAAAATGCGAAGGCTCAAACCCGAATATCTGCCTGAACTTCGCATGCTGCTCAACCATCTGCGGGCCTATCGACTTGCTGTTGTCAGCCTCAAAATGAAGACCTACGCTTACACCCTTCCAGTTCCTTAGCTCCGCCAGCTTCCTTAGCTGCTCGGCCTGTTCCGAAATGGATATGTGGTTGACTAGAGCCGTAGTAGAAGTAACTATGCCCGCATCCATCATCTCCAGGATGCCCTGGTTGAAGAACTTCGAATACCCAAAGTCGTCTGCATTTATTATCAGACGGGCCACATTTCCCATGCTTCAATCTTGCGCTGAAAGTTTATATTCCTAACTCAATTAGAGCGGCCTTAGCGCATATCTAAGCTCGCTTCTTAGCTCCATTAGCAATTTGCCAAGCATGTCCCGGCCTCCCATGCCCCAGAACTTGTCATCCATGTTGCCCTCATGTAACTTGGCATCGCCAGTTGCAAGAAGCTTTTCCCTAAGCTCCGGATTTTGTGTAAACTTGGCCCTAATGCCCTTCATCATAACACCAACGCGCTCACTTTCCCAGTCCTTGGCTACGTCATTCTTCCTTAGGCCTCCCCCTATTACCTTTGCGTAGTAAGGGCTAGGCGCATCCCTTATCATCTGGCGAAGATCGTCCCTGGATGTCTTCATGCTCTGGTAGTAATGCTCCGTGCTTCTGTAGCTTACTCCGTCTACCACTACATTGCATTTATAGAAATTTGAGAGGAACTGGTACCCATTATCCATAGTTGACAGGAATACTATGTATCCATCTCTACTTTTTTGCGCCATCCTAATCGCGTACTGCTTAAGAGCACATTATATATAAACTTACTCCATGTCGGGTATACTCGAAAGCGTCTCAAGAAACTCATTTTTCTGCTTCACCATGAAGAAATCATGGTCACCCTCGGATGTAAATAGCTTTGAGTACTTGATTCCAAGCCTAAGTTCTTCAGCAAGCACGTACTGCGAAATGTTATCCTTTTTGCCGTGAAGTATGAACGTTGGCACGCCTATCTTGCCAAGCTGGTCAGTACAGTCATACGAAGAAGACGTCTTCTCCTGCCTTTCAAATGCGTACCTTGGCTGCTTTGTAGGCAATATGCGCTGCATAACATTAATTGCAAAGGAACGCCCAAATTACCTATGACTTTTGCAGAGCTGGAAACAAGTATAAGATTATTCACAAGTTTCTGGTTTCGCAGTGTAACCTCTAGTGCAATCCTTCCTCCCATTTATATGCCAAGTATGTCTGCCGATTTTATATCTAGCGCTTTCATCAGCCCGAAAAGCAGCCCATACTTAGGTCTGTCTATTGCCCTAAAGAAGCTCTGTACCTGGTAGTCATCTAAGCCCTTATTCAAGCGTCCGTATTTAGGGGTAGCCCTATGCTTGTATGTCTTGACGTAATACTGCCTTATTATCTTAGTAAGCTCATCTATCTCGTGCTTGGCGAGCTTGGGCAGTTGAGCCTCTATTTCTTCCCTTAGTTTCTGGGGTTCACTATTGGCGATGTTTTCGAACCTGCTAACTATATCCTGTTTGTTAGCAAACCCACCACTACTTAGCATCTCAGATACAAGAGAGGATATGGTTTGGGGTTGCTGGGATTTGAACCCAGACTCGCAGGTTACACCTATTCACAAAATCTTAGCTCCAAATTCTAATCATCGCCCGAGGCTCAATTATTTTTAAATATCTGGAGCCTGCTGCGCTGCCAAGTTACGCGACAACCCCTTGTGTTATAGCCTATGTAGCTACTGGTTTTTATACGTTTATTCTATACTATCATTGTAGGTCGGTCGGTGCAGAATTAATGGGTTTGTTGCAAAGGGTCGGTCTTGTATTTGCCAGGAAGTGGGTAGGCGGCACAACTGTAGAAGAAGCAGTAAAAGAAGCGCATAGATTGAACAGGGAGGGAGAGAAAGTAATATTCAATTACCTTGGGGAAGACCTAACTGACATTTCAAAAGTAGAAAAGAATACCGGAGTCTATATCTCATTATTGGAAAAAATAGGAAGAGAGAAAGCAAAAGCCAACATAGCAGTAAAACCTACGCAGTTAGGCCTGTGCATAAGCTACAAGAGCTTCATTTCAAACTATGAAGGCATAGTCAAAGCTGCAAGCAAGCACGGAATCTTTGTATGGCTTGACATGGAAGACCACCAATACATAAACGATACGCTTACCGCCTACCTCGCCACACTAAAGAAGTACAAAAATATCGGGATATGCATACAGTCAAAATTGAGAAGGAGCTACAGTGACATCAAAAGGCTTGTACCAAATGGCGCGGTTGTTAGGCTTGTAAAAGGCGCTTACAAAAACCACGGAAATCTAACCTTTAACTCCAAGGAAGAGGTAGACAAAAACTACAAGAAGTGCATGCATTATCTATTCAGCCATTCAAAATATTTCATGATAGCAACGCACGATGACAAGCTGATAAATCAAGCAATCGAATTTCAATCTAAATTCAATAGCAAAATGGTTTTTGGGATGCTAAAAGGCATAAGGCCAAAACTCGCGCTCCAGCTTGTAAAAGAGCACCATGATGTATACATTTATGTCCCGTTTGGGGAAGACTGGATGGAATATTCTTTAAGAAGGCTCAAAGAGAAGGAGCATTCGATGCTTATACTGCGTTCAATATTCCAAGGCTAAAATATGATCAAACTTGTACTTTTTGACTTAGGAGGGGTTGTCATAGACATATCCAATCATGAGCATTATAAGTACCTTGCAAAGACCAGTGGCATCCCATCCAGGGAAATCGCATTGCGTATGCGTATGGAAAATGTAGCGCATGAGCGAGGCGACATCTCCTACAGAAAGTTTATGCATGATGTAGCGGATGACCTCGGGATTGCGCCTGAGCAGGTTTTATGGATGCACTATTTCAAGAAATTTGCAAAGCTTAACAGGAGGGTCGTTGATATAGCCAAAAAACTGAAAAAGAACTACAAGCTCGGCTTCCTTTCAAACGTAGACAGTGAGAGGTACAACTATGCCATACGGCGTATCCTAAAGCCAATCCTTCCAGTATTCGATTACAAGTTCGCGTCGTACAAACTCAGAGAAGTTAAGCCCTCTCCTGCTATTTACCGAAAGGTATTAAAGTTAACTAAACTCAAACCAGAAGAGATGGTGTTCGTAGATAACGACATAAGGAACGTTGACGGCGCAATGCAGGTAGGCATAAAAGCGATTCGATTTACAAGCGTTTTGCAATTAAAAGAGGACCTGAAGCGTCTTGGCATAAAAATGTAATGGTGTAACCTTGGCTGAAGATAAAGTCTTGTCAATAGAGGCAAAAAAGGCAGAAAACTTTTCCGAATGGTACAACCAAGTCCTTTTAAGATCAGGATTTATAGACCAGAGCGATGTTTCAGGTGTCCTTGTATTCCTCCCATCTGCATATTTTGCGTGGCAGACCATCACCAGCGTAGTCGACTTAGAGTTCAAGAAAATAGGCATAGAGGATACCTACTTTCCTCTGCTCATACCAGAAAAGCTGCTCAAGAAAGAGAGCGAGCACTTCGAGGGGTTCATTCCTGAGGTTGCCTGGGTAACAGAAACAGGAAATACAAAGCTCGATGAGAGGCTTGCCATAAGGCCCACCTCCGAAACGATAATGTACAAGAGCTATTCAAAGTGGATAAGGTCATGGCGCGACCTGCCACTAAGGTACAACCAATGGAACAATGTACTTCGATGGGAGTTCAAGCACCCCACTCCATTCATACGGTCTAGGGAGTTCCTTTGGAACGAGGGGCACAGCGTATTTGCAACAGAAGGGGAGTCGCTTGCAGAGCGCGACCAGATACTGGCCATATACACAAACGTCCTAAAGGAGTATCTTGCACTGCCTGGCATAATAGGTATGAAAAGCGAGAACGAGAAGTTCGCAGGCGCAGTTGCAAGCTACAGCATAGAGCACATAATGCCGGATGGATGGGCCCTTCAAGGTCCAGATTTCCATAATGACGGCCAGAATTTCGCAAAGGCCTTCGATATAAAGTTCCTGGACAAGGACGGCAAGACTGCCTATGCATACCAGAACACATTCGCAATAACAACAAGGGAGCTTGGCGTCATGGTCGCAACCCACGGGGACGACAAGGGGCTTGTGATCCCTCCAAGGCTTGCATGCATACAGGTGGTGATAGTTCCGATATACAAGAAAGGCAACCAGGCCGATGTAAAGGCATTCGCGGAGCACATGCACGCCGAACTGCGCGGCAATTTCAGGGTAAGGCTCGATGACCGCGAAGGATATTCACCAGGATTCAAGTTCAACGAATGGGAGCTTAAGGGAGTTCCCCTAAGGATAGAGATAGGAGAGAAGGAAATGTCAAGCAATAACGTAATGGTGGTGAGGAGAGACACCGGAGAGAAGCAGCTCATTAGCAACAAAGACCTGTCAAAATCCATAAGCGCTCTTCTAGGCAAGATACACGAAAACCTTTATGACAAGGCGGTCAAATTCCTCGAATCCCACGTAACCAAAGTGAACAGCTATGATGACTTCAAGAAGGTTCTCAAGGAAAAGGGCGGCATAATAACGGCTCCCTGGTGCGGAGACAAGGAATGCGAGCTGAAGATAAAGGAAGAGATGGGGACAAAGATAACAAACATCCCGCTTGATCAGGGAAAATTCGGAACAAAATGCATAATATGCGCAAAGAAGTCAAAGTATGCTGCTAACTTTGCAAGATCATACTGAAGAAATCTTCCTTCCGTTGCCGCTCCTGATAGCCTCACCATCTCTCAGAGCCTTCCTAAGCACGTTCCCACCATCAAACAGGCCCTTAATGACGTGTGGAGCCTTGCCGTCAACCACCATTGTGCGTATGCCTTTGCTTTCTGCTTTTGACATTGCCGCTGCCTTGGCATCTGCGCCGCCCCTGCCCATTGAAGTTTCTCTCTCAATGGACATAAATACAATGGTCTGAGCACTAACATGTATAGCCACTTCAGCCGAAAGGGAATCATTGTCTCCTCTGGTCGCGCTGCTTCTGGCTATAGGGTCGTTTTCATTAATTATAGGTACTGTGCGAGTGTTCCACCAGTCATTGATTCTTTGAGCAAGCCTCCTCATGTCATCGTGGTCTGATAATTGCTCACTTGAAATCAGCAATTGTGCAATGCCAAGCCCGCGCTTCTCAAAGAGGTCTTCATAAAGCCCTAGCAGTTTGGGCATACCCCTTCCTGCAGCTGTCCTTTCGTCCTCGTTATCACTCTTTTTTCCAGCCGCCACTGCTCCAGAAGTGACTATTGCAAAGCGCTTTCCCTCATTTAGCCAAAGCTGCGATACGTCATCAGCCAAGTGTTCAAGCACATGCATGTCTATTGATACTCCATGCTCATCTAGTATTGAGCTTGTGCCTATCTTTATTACTGAAGCTCCTACATGATCTAGGTTATCCATATTAATCATTACAAGCTGCTTCTGTGTAAACTGCCTATGCCAATATCATATTGCCTGATATATATGCCTTATGTGGTATTCGGAAAGCCCAACATTTTCCTAAAAACAAGGTTCAATGCAGTCTCTTTATCGCTAAACCGTTTTATTAACTTTGTCGGTGCCATTTGGTCATGATTCCATTATTAATAGCCATAAAAGTGCTTGTAGCAGTGGCCGTCGTAATTGGGTTATCTATTGTTACAGAGCGGTCTAGCCCCAAACTAGCCGGTATTCTTGCAGGGCTTCCTACTGGCAGTGCAATTTCATTGTTTTTTATCGGGCTTGATAATGGCAGTGCATTTGCATCTAATTCTGCAGTCTATAATATCATGGGTTTAGTTGCAATGCAGGTGTTGCTCTTCTCTTACTATAAAGCAAGCTCAAAGTTCAAGAAACATAATATTGTACTGTCCGCACTGGTTTCGATTGCAGCTTACTTTGTCACTGTATATTTTCTACAATTCATTACTCAGAACATAGTTATTGCACTTGTATTATCCTGCGCATCAGTTGTTTTCTTCGGCTACCTTTTTAAGGACATAGAAAATACCAAAATAAGGCAAAGTACAAGGACAAGCATACCTGTTCTTCTTGTTAGGGCCATTGCGGCTGCTGTTATTATATTGATTGTCATCGAGTCGGCCTCCCTTGTAGGGCCTAAATGGTCAGGGCTATTCAGCGCATTTCCAACCACCACATTCCCATTACTGTTAATAATCCACTATACTTATGACAAAAAACATGTACAAACTATAATCAAAAACGTTCCAGTCGGTCTTAGTTCGCTTATTGCATACTCCCTAACTGTTTCTCTAGCCTATCCTATAATCGGAATATACTATGGCACAGTTGCTGCTTACCTGGTTGCTTTCGTAGTATG
>JAGWHH010000048.1 GCA_028866935.1 Microcaldota archaeon
GTTCAACAAGCTGAGAGTAAGTCCTTACTCCTCCTGAAGCCTTTATTCCCACATTTGTCTTGCCAAGGCGCTGAGATATATCGTTCATGAGCTTTACGTTTTCAATGGTTGCGCCTATTACCCCATTACCTATTGACTTGGAATACAGTCCATCCCCAAATCCCGTGCTTGTATTTATGAAATCTGCTCCGCAGTTAAAAACCGCCTCGTATACCTTTACTCTCTGATCCTGCTCCAGGTGCGCATCTTCTACAATCACTTTTATCAAAAGATCGTCCGAATGCGCCTGAGCGGATACGCTCTTAAGGTCATCAAGCAGGGCATCGAAGTCCCCATCCTTAACAGGTCCCTGCTGTATCACTATGTCGACCTCGTCAGCGATCCCTTTCATTGACTTTATCTGCGCCTTCCTGCTCTTCGTATCAGAGGCGCCAAAAGGGAAGTCTATTACAACAGCGAGCTTTAGGTCGTATCCTTTGATGTTTATCAGTTCCCTTACGCGCTTTGCAAAAAATGGATTTACACAAACACAATAAACCCCGAGGCCTGCAGCCTCTTCAACAAGGGCACCTATCTGCTTTGTGCTTGCATATGGCTTGAGGAGCGTATGGTCTATGAGCTTCATTGTTGCTTTAATGTCTACAGTCATTTTAGCGGTCATTCTTACACCACAAGAGTGCCACGTTCCATGTATTAAAACCTTCCACTATATCGGTAAACGATTCGCCATGCAAACCCACCATTTCAATGGTGGGCTGGGGACGCGAGAAGATAATATATAAGAATGGAAAAGAATTGAAAACAAAGCAGGAAACATATCTGACGTTATACATCAGCCGTATTTGTAGACACAGTCCAGGTTTAAGTAGTCTAAAGATTTATTAAACCAATACAATTAATTAGTATCTATGCCGGATGAAAAGCCAGCGTATATAGCAGCAGATGTATATACTGTTTCCAAGCAGTTTGGAAGCGGCGTGGCCTATCATCCACTAGTCTTCAAGGATACTTCAGGTGCCATAGTACTTACCGCTGCGCAGGGCGGGTTCACCGGCGGCAAGGCCGCTTTGGTAGACCAACTGGGCAATGCCGTAGGCACGATACAGAAAAAGGGATTCCAGTTCGGCAACAGCGCAACATACCTCTTCTTTGACGGCAAGTCAAACCAGATAGGCCAGATAAAGATAAATGCCGGCATGATGGGCATGGGCGAGAAAGTCCTTATGCAGGATGCTAGCGGCGCAACAGTGGCAATGGCGAGCGGCAATATCGCAGGATTCAACTTCGAGGTAACAGACGCCAAAGGGCAGAAGACCCTAGCAAAGATATACCGTGACGTTGCCAAGCAGCAGGACCAACAGCAAGGCCCAGGGCTTGGCGGAATGCTTGCCTCGCTTGCCAAGCAGGCGATAAGCACAGAGATGAGCATGATATCTGGCGCATACAAGATTGAGATATTGGAGAAGTCGATCAACGACATGTCAAGGCTGTTCATACTTGAGCTCGTGGTGGTTCTGGACGAGATGTACCGCCCGAGTAACCAGGGCGCAGGGCTAGGCATGGGCGGACTAAAGATCTGATTGGTGTTTAAACTGGGACTATTCGATGCAATGTTTGGGAACGTAAAGCTTGGGATCCAGATATCAAACCAGGTAATAAGGGTCCTTCTCAAGGACAAGGAGCTTTTCATATACCCTGTAATAATGGCCATACTCTCATTCATACTTCTATTCGTAATTTTTGTACCATTCGTTCTTCTTGGCGGCCTGTCATTCGGGACGCTTTCTCTGTTCGCTATACTTGTGATCTATTATATTGTAGTAACGTTCATGGCAACCTACTTCCTATTCGCCATGTACATAGCATTCAAGAGCGACGTCAATGGGAAAAGGATCGGCATGATGTCTGCGCTCTCGCAGGCGTCCAAGTACATCGGAGAGATAATAAGCTGGACCATATTCTACACCATTGTAATAGTGGTCATCAGGCTCATTGAAAGCCAGATGAAGGGAATACTTGCTTACATAGTGCAGGAGATAGCTGCCATTGGCCTCTTCCTTGGCATGACCTTTGCAGTGCCCATAATATTCGAGGACAGCGTAGGGCCAGTGGAGGCAGTGAAGAGAAGCGCCACATTCATAATCAACAATATAGGGAAGACCTTCTCAGGCATAATATACTTCGATGTCATTGCCTTTGTGATAAAGGCCGTGGGCGCAATATTCATGGCAGGCGCCTTCTTTGCAGGCATAGTCGACCTATTTAACATAAAGATAGCCCTAGCAGGGTTCACCATACTCGGCCATACCAGCCTCGCGCTGATAGTCGCAATTTTCGCCATAGGAATCGCCATATACATAGTCGGCATGCTCTTCAACTACGTGACATTGCACATATACTACCTGGTAATCTACGATTACGTCAAGAACGGTAAGGTGCCAAAGGGCATGGACGAGTCGCTGATGAAGTCATCGATCGCCACCGGCGCCGCGCCTAGCGCCTCAAGCCTTGGAAGTTCCGGTGGCTCTTCAGGAACCGGCGGCAACTCTTCAGGCGGCCTCTTTGACATTGGCGATGGCCCAGACCTGAAAGGCTTCGTAAAGTAGGCATCTACGCGCCCAAAAATTGGACAAGAAAGCTAATTGCCAGAGAAAAAGCGTTATAACCCGCAGCGGTTGCACCTAACTCGGGCCGCTCACCGTAAACCTTCCAACTCCTTTTCCACCAAGACCCGTGACTGCCCAGTTTTCATCCATTCGCCTCCATTGCGACTACTGCATCATCTTGCTTTTGGCGTAACCTGGATCAGGAACCGGCGAACCATGGCCAATGCCTGAAAACACCAACAGAACAAACCGCGTTTGGCAAGACTGATGAATATACTTCGAAGGCAAAATAGTTCACTTGCTGCCATTGCAGCTGGCATTAAATGGCAACAAAGCCTGGCTGAAGCTACTTGAATATCCTTATCTTCACCGCCGGCTTGTTTCCAGTTTCACGCAAAAGGTAGTATGTGGCAAGCAGCAGCACTATAAGCACAAGCCCCAGGCCCAGCGATGCGCTTCCTACCGAGGAGAGGAAGACCAAAAGCCCTACTATTGCTACTATGTTAACGTACGGGTAGTACGGCATCCTGAAGCTTCCATTAACCCTGTCCCTCCTGAAATGTATGAGAGCGAAGCTGCACATAAGGTACCCGAAGATAAGCCCGAAGTTGCTTATCGACACCAGTGTTACAAGGTTGCCAGTGAACAGCATGACAACCGATATTGCGGAAGAGAGGACGATGCCATTTATAGCCACGTCCTTCTTGGCATCGTACTTCTCGAATACTTTGGGCAGCAGCCCATCCTCGCTGATCTGGTATGCAAGCCTCGAGTTCCTCAGTATGTTTGCAAGCGATGCAGATGCCGTTGCCACAAGCGCGCCTATGTCAATTACTACAAGCAGCCATCCAGGCGCCTTAGAATACGTAAGCGCATACGACAGCGGATTTCCTGTTACAGTATAGGAATCTGGAGGCGCCAGAAGCATCATAGAGAATACAACAAGCGTATAGAGAACTATGCTTGCAACAACCGAAATTATTATGGCCCTGGCGGCTCCCTTCCCACTGCCCCTTATCTCGGATACAAACGAGGCAATAGACTGGAATCCTGAATATGCGAAGAAGATTATCATCCCCGAAGCTATTATGCCTCCCAGGGGCCCTGTAGGCGCCCAAGCAAGGCTGCCCAGATCCGCTCCCCTGGCTTCAAGCGCAAATATCGCCGCGAACCCTATAAGCGCAATGAGCACCAGTATCTTTATTGCCACCAGGGTAGCATCGGCCTTTACGGCCTTCCTTATTCCGAACATATTCACTATGCTAAGCGCTATTATGAGCAGCAGCGCAAATACTGTAACCCACACGGATGACGAGCCCAGCCCGAGAAGCCCTGAAAGGTAAGCTCCAAACCCATCCGAAATAACCGCAGTGGCAGTAGAATAGCTCACGAACATAAGTATTCCGGATATGAACCCCATCTCGCTGCCAAAAGCCCCATAAATGTAGGAGTACGTCGCGCCCTTGGTGTTTGGCATTATGGAGCCAAGCTCCCCTATCTCAAGCGCAATTATTAGCGCAAGCACCCCAACAATGACGAATGCAAGCAGGGACCACACTCCGGCAAGCGCAATTACCGTACCGCTAAGAACGAATATTCCAGCTCCTATTATCGCGCCAAGCCCAACTGCAGCTGCGCTCCACACTCCAATCTTTTCAGCCATCGCTAATCTAGTTTGCCATTATTTAATATAAAATTTACTAAAGCAGAACCGGGCTCTAGTCCTCAGCCGACCATGCTCTCAAGCAGCTTGCTCTGCGCCTTTACGTCTATCCCCAAACTGTAATCGAATGAGTGCACATTGAATCCCTCAGCCTCCTTCCTGATTATGATATTGGCTGTATCATGCGCCGCAGCAAACATGACATAACTGCCGTTGTGTATATTCTCATTTGCATGCAGATTTGCAAGCAAATCAGAGGTGATCTCGCTTCTAGACCAGCCTGCGATATGGCGCACTCCTGTTTGGCGTCCTCTACGCCTGACTGCCAGCGGCATCGAGAATGCGTTTGAAAGGTACACGAAGTAGGTGCCGCCCCTTTCCGTGCCTGATATTGCCTCATTGATATCTGACAGCCTCAGCTCCATCGAAATATGCCCTTTGGGGTAATGCCCAACTGCGCTTAGTGAACCAAAGAATGGCGACCTGCGCACATCTGCTTCAACATTGTTGTCAAACTGCGCTAGCATCACCATATTGCTCAGCATCTGCAGCATGTTCTTGTCCACCAATTCCACTCCCCCAACATGATTATTGGCCCGCAGCGCCCCTATCCGCGCAAGCGTGCCATCGGTACCGCCGCCTATCCCGATATAGTCCGTAACTCCAGTAGTGCTGCTTATTGAAGCCTCCAGTTCTTTGGTATAAATCTCATTTGTAGAATGGAACACAGGCGTAGTACACTCCAATTCGCCTTCAGTCTCGAAAGAGAATCCGATGCTCCCGCCCTTATAGCCTATCTTTATGCGCAGGTCAGCGCTTGTCAGAATCTTCGTGAGCCGATGCGCAAGGTGGGGGACTGCCAGCATGCTGCGGTGCGGCGCAAACGGTGCGGCGCTATCTCTGCGCAGCATCCTTGCAAGCTCATCCCCAACCGCCACATTGTCTGATGCCACCTGGAGCAAACGCTTTGGCTTAGTGCTTGTAGTAAAGTTCAAAACATGCATAAATCAGTTCAAGATATTTTGATATTTAAACATGCTCTGATTGCATACCACACCAAAGCTTGGCAAGCCACAAGTTTTATAAAGCACTTGCAAATTGATGGAAAGGCCACAGTAAAATAATAAATGAATAAATATCCATGTATTGCCTGTGGAGCAATTCATCAGTTCAGAAACACGGCCCGAAGCGGGCACTGCGTGTATATGTCTGATCTGTTAATGCCTCCGAAGTTTTTTTGACGGTTCACGAATTCATTGTCATGGTCCTTACTTCTTTATCTATTTGGATGCCTTCTGCCGCTCCAGCTTCTCAAACCTGTACGTTGGCGTGAGGCACGCCAAATAGCTTCCTCGCCATCCCAACAGCCGCCTTTTCCAGCAGGTCTATCTGCCGGCTTTTTTCCACAGCGCCTTTATTTTTTTGGACAAGCCTATGCACCAATCAAATATAACGCAGTGATATAACGCAGTGTTAAAATACAAAGCTGCGCATCAAGTTCAGGGCCCAAATCCCGTACAAAACCTCAGACGTCAATTCCGTCAGCAAGCACAGCCTTTAATAAACCCAGCTACGCTTTCCGGAAAGCATCAGTAAAGTATATAAAGGATTTGTACCAAGCACTAATCTATTAGGGGGTCAAGGTTCTAGAACTTGACGTTTTTCGAAGCTTTAGCATTGTGGAAAGGCTGAGCTTCACTACCGCCTCCGACGTAAAAGCACTGTGGAAATAGTAGATTTAGGGAAGAATTAGGATGCACAATAGACATAAGGCCATAGCAGTAATCATCGCAGCAGCAGCCATATTGCTAGGCGTATCTTTGGCGATAGTCCACAGCCCAATTACCTCGGCCTCGCCTGTCAATCAGATAACAAACAGCTCTGCAATCGGTCCAATAAGCCCCGCGGCAAACAATGCAAGCACAAGCAGCGCCCCGCTTCGCCACGCGCAAGTGATCGGCGGAAGGACTGACCAATAATATATTATACTAAAATGAAGTGAATTGAATGGATTTGAAATTCAGCAACCTTATGAGATCAGGCAAACAAAACATAAGGTTCTCTGTAGCAATACTGGCAGCCGCACTGTTGTTCATACCACTATCTTCGTATCTGGCCAACCTACCTGCGAATCTGAACTTTATGCACTTCTTCTTGGCAGTCGCTCCAAATGTAACTCCAAATTCAACCACTATTGTAAACACGACTGTGCCTACAACACTTACAACAATGCCTACAACCGCGCCTACTACGCAGCCCCAAACAACCACAACATGTCCTTCTGGAACAACTCTTAATGCAACAACAGAATCATGCCAGCCCATATCGTGCCCAGCAGGCCAACAGTTCAATGTAACATCTGCAGCATGCAAAAATATTCCTGCTCCTACATCAAACACCACAACAAATACGCTCCAAATATCCTCCAACCCGTCCTCAAATCTGATAACAAATAACACTGGACATAACAACACAGTAAACAACACAACTACAAACCAAATAACACAAAATTCAATAACAACAAACCCGCCTCCAGGCAACTCCATAACGAACAACACAAGAAACCAGACAATAACAAATCAAACTCCTTCAAACACCATAACTCCTCCTAACAACAGCATAAACAGCACAGGCAACGGCGCCTCCTCAAACACCATAACTTCAAATGCAATATCTTCAAACACGCTTCCATCAGATATGGCAACTTCCGTATCAACAACCCCCCAAACAACCACAATTCCCCCAACAACTCAGCCAACAACGCTTACCACAACAGTTCCACCAACAACCGTACCTCAGCAAACGAATAATATAAACCAGAATGTATCTGGGCCAAACACCCAGCTTACTGGGCAGCTCACCATACAGAATCCTTATGCAATAATAAACAGGTCAAAGGTTACTACCACTACAGTCAGGCGCGGCCAGCCAGTTAGCATAACCCTATTCGACAATGGATCTACTGGAGGACTTCCACCTTATAAATATCAGTGGCTCGAGAGCTACAACGGCCAGCCACTTGCAAATGCAACCGACTGCGGCCCAGGAAACAGTCCATCACTGGACATCGTGACTCCATGCTTCATAACTGTAACTCCTGACATGTCACTTGGAAAATACTTATTCAAGATAGAAGTGACAGACGCAACTGGCAATACTGTAGTAGACGATGGATTTACACTCAACGTGGTAACATACCTGACTGTAAATACCACAGTACTATACGGTTCAGGCAGTGCAGAATTCGTAGGTAAAGCGTCAGGCGCGGCTAATACAACCGGCACAGCAACATACAAAATCCTCTGGCTGGTAAACGGAACCATGACTAACGATACACACACATGCACCTATTCAGTCCCTACAAGCGCATCAAATCCTGATAGCAATACAAACATTACCAGCAGCCTTACACTTACATATGGAGCAACATATACATGCAACTATCCTTCAGGAGCAAGCGGATCGTTCAACCTCACTGACGGAACATACAATATAACTTTCTTTGCAGCTGATGCCACAAACCCTTCAAACAACGATTCTACTACAACGCAACTGATCGCCGACTGGCCTTCAGGTATCTTTGGCACCAATACTATCTCCTTGGATCAGTCAGTGCCAATCACAGTTGCATGGCAACCTACTGGTTACTGCAATGGTAACGTAAATTACGGAGGATACGCATATGTCGTTTACTACCCACGCTCAACATGTAGCGCATATGAATGGAAAAATTATACTTACAGCATAAGTCTATACACATATAATACAAATACTAACAAATGCAATTACCCGGGCACACCTGTAAATACACTAACTACTTATCAGCCCTCAACGCTGTATGATGGGTCACATCCTCTATTCCATCAAACAACATTCTTCGTGACTCCAGGAACAAGTGGAACT
>JAGWHH010000049.1 GCA_028866935.1 Microcaldota archaeon
TTTCTTAAATAGTATTAGCATATATCTATAAATTTTAGGCATATATTATAGATAAACCGGTGGCTTATATGGCGTTTAAAAAACCATTGTTATCGGATAGGGATATTGCAATATTAACTGAAAAATTCGGAGAGGAGAACATAATGCGTGCGGCATCTGCCTTTGCACAGGGCAAGAGCATACCCTCTAGGGATGCTGCAGAAAGAATAGCGCACAAGTTTGGCATAACTGGGATAAGGTTGTCTCAGATAGCTCGCCAGGCCCTCCAGACTATTGTTGAATCTTCACTAGAAGAGCAATATGAATTGGCAGTTAAATTTAATGGAAAAGGCTCAGATGAACTGGTAAGGACGTTGAGAGCACAGGCACTTGGATCCTCACAGGAAGTAATAAAAGATGCCTTTGAGGTCTTCAGGAAGGGCGAGCAGGGATGGAGAGGCCCTCGCCGCGGTCCGTTCAAGAGGCTGAGCACAAACCGTTTCCTTACGCCTAGAGAAAAGGAGTTTATAATGCAACTTATTGACCAGGACGAGGAGTGGATGGAATCTGAATTGAGATTTGAAATGCGGATCTAAAGGTCAGTGCAAACCAAAGAAATACAGATGGCTCTATTCGAAGAGCTAATTGGGCATGAGAGCATGCCTTGGATATCATCAGGCGCATGGTAATAGGATAGACTTGTTTAGAAAGTCTAAGATAGTATTAGAGTTGATAGTTTGTCAGTTAAATATGGGAAAAGACCACGTTTCACATTTCCTGCATCAGATATTGATCTAATAAAAAACACGCTAAGACCAGAGTACAGTTCAATGGAATTTGAGAAAATCATGCGCATAGTCAACGATGTGCAGAAAACATTTAACGATCTGTCAGGCGTAGATATGGCGGCACCGGAAATCTCATTCATCCCAGTAAAGAAGCCGATGGCTGTTGAAGCAGGATATATGGATAAATACCCGTCATTTCTAGTAATGACTGCTCAGCTTCTGGAAAGAGATACAGGCGATTTGATAATTGCGCTTTCTCATGAATCTGTGCACAGATTCAGGCGTATACAAGAACTTGACGCTAAGGGCGAACGCAGGGGATATATAACAAGAAGGAGAATTGTCATGCCCCTAAGAGACAGGCATTGGGCAACAATTGCATCAGAATATGCAGCTATTAAAGGCACTCTGGCATATACGGCCCTTGAAAGGCATGATGATGCTCTGTTTTACTATATGGGGTCATCTTACAAAAGCAGCCCCACACACGGCATAGCAGCAGCCATTGCTGAACACACATTTTCTGGTAGTCCAATCCAGCATCTAACCGAGGTTCTTACAGTTCCGCAAGCAGAGATAATGAAGCGGATAAAAGCAATAGCAGAAGAGTTAAAATCCGGCAGATGCCCATAATTTTGAAACCTGTTGCTGCTGAAGCATATTTGACAAGAATTCCATATTTCCAGAATGAAAATACATTTCCTTAAAGCTCTGCATTCCGTATTTTTGGAAAACATGGCCTTCTGGTTAGGCCATGGGGCTAAGCGGCCAGAACAGCCCAAAAAGAATGGATTTTCTCGTGAGGCATATTTTTGTACCATGCATATGGAAGCCACAGAAAATTAACCAGAAATATGGAAGGCATTTTCATGCTACCTAAAAATTAGTGGAAGTGCAGTTGCAATAGCTTTCCGACGTAAAAATAATGCACGCTATTGGGCCTAATTCAGCGCATCTTTTCCTCTGCATTGTTTTATATGCATAGCGTAATGCGCTGTGCAAGCGCAAATAAAAGAGATATCTGCATATACTCATATTATGTTGGAAAATCTGGAATATATTTAGAACTTCATTTTCTTGTGCATCTTTTCTTTGTTTATTTTTATTATATCCTCTTCAAATGACTTCTTGCTTAATATAGAATTGTTTGCTTGGATTGGATTAGTATTGTTGCTTATACCCTTGTCTAGGTATGAGAAATTGCTTCCAAGTGTCGTCTCCTTATCTAGCATTTTATTTCTACTCACAGCGTAATATTTGTTTCCATCTATCTGCTCATTCAATAGTTTGAAATGCTCAGTCAAATAAGATTTAAGTGGATTGAGATCAGATTTCTCATATATTGATTCCTTGTATGCCTGCTTCATTGTGCCAATGTCAGGGCTAACAGTAATCTCTCCAAAAATAGTTTCAAGTAATGTCCCTTTTGTCTCACCCAGTGATCCCAGGCCATGGATTGAAAAGTCAGGACCGGACCCATCACGCAGGTAGGTTCCCCTTATTGCCTCTGGAGGCACATGTTCCGACCTTACTTCTGCCTCGAATACGTAATGTAAAGGCTCTTCAGGGCCATACCTTACCCTGCGATAATTTATCATTCCCGCATCTATCTCAAAGACAACTCCGTACCCTCTTAAAAAATTACTCCCTGCAAATACTGATGCCACTTTGCTAAGGGCACTTAGGGACATTGCATTTTTGCCGAAAACGCCATGCGGCCTAAGCCCTTCTTGCTGCACTGCCCTTAGAAAGGCGTCTCTTGCTTCATGTGTGCTGAAATTGTAACCACGATAAAGCTTGCCAGTTGCTTCAATATGCCCATCGACTATCTGGTAAACTTCATCTACAATAGAACTAGCGACATGAGTTGGCTTGACATTGCCATGGAATTGGAAATTCCCCACCCTTCCTAGCTGCTCAGCAACCTCTCTTTCAGTATCGGCTAAATCAGAATCCCGTTTGAGATCGGCAAGAACGCCTGCAATTGCTGGAGCATCTAGCACTGCCACTAAATCCCTAAATATATTATTCCATTCTTCATATTTAAATAGTGCTTATTTGAACAATTCCAAAAGAAACCTTGTTATTCTGTGCAGCTAAGACGTACTACACATTAATGGCGCATTTCGCTTTTAAGAGCAGTATTAAATTCATCTGCGTATGGGTTGGGAAATTTCCTTAATTCCCTCTTCAAGGAATTTGCCTCTTCGACCCCAATAACACCCTGCTGGGTAAGAACTTCCAACTGTGTTGGAAGGTTATCCCTAATGAAGCTCTCTTCCACTATTGATGCAAGTCCGGGATTTGTCCTCCTGACAAAGTGCATGTAAGTCTCTCCCATAATCCTGGTGTGTTCCGGTACAATGCCATTTTTGTAGTAAACATCTGCTGGAACGTGCTGCAGGTAGGCGTTCCAGAGCGGAATTGTCTTTCCGGATATCGCTGCTTCTATCTGCGCAAGCGAGGCCTTTACTAAAGTGGTCACATTTCTTTCAATCCCCTCCATAAATGCTCTTACGTCATATTCGGGATATCCCAATGCCAATCCCAATTCAAATCTGTCACGCCTGCGGTAAGCCGCAAAGAGCCTTGTAAGGTTTCTTATGTTGCTACCAAAAAGCAAATTACGTTCACCATCAAGGAAGGTCGTTGCCTTAGGGATTGGTAGTTCTATGTGAGAATCACCAAGATGGTGCATTTCGTAAGCACTAACTATTCCAGATGGCCTCACTCCATGCTGCACAAGCCATATGTTCACCTGGTTTTCAGGACTCAGTCTGGATATAGGATCCAAAGGTGCAACTGGAGCAGTTATGGCCTGCAGCTTGGCCTCTGTTATCGGTGCCCTTATCCTGCCTCTTTGTTTAACTTGCATTTATATCTAAAAAGATTCCGCATTTTCTGATATTTATGCATTGACGTGGGCTTTGATACTAGCCGAAAGGATTTGCTGGCATTCAAGCGCCAATTTTGCGCCTTAATTTCTTGAGATTTCCATCCTTCTTTGCTGCCCAGTGCTCTCGCATATCCGTTTCCCTGGCACAGATGAGTTTTTCTGTCTCTTCAGCAGTCAGGTCAAGAGTAGTTCTAAGCTCCTTTATTGACCTTGTAAGCGGTATGCTGGCTCCCTCAAGCCATGACTCTATGACTGATGCTGACGGAAGGGGCCCGCCCTTTCTCCTTCCCCATAGCACCGCTGCTGCGCCGCGCGAGTCTTCAGGGTCAACATGAGGTAGCCTCTCCCTTATAATGGCCTTAAGTTCCTTTGAGAATTCAGGACTTCTGTGCGTTGTGCTAGGCATAACATCTACCCTTAATTAAGCATTTTTGATATTTAAATCATTGCATATGAAATTGCATAGGAAAATAAGCTAATGCTAAAAAGATCTTAGAAACTCTAAGATTATTCATTTTTAGCATCTTCCATGTTCTTTGCCGTAATGGACCACGCTATAAGTATAGCAACTCCAATTGCAATAAGTGTGTCTTATGGACTGGATTGCCTGGCGCTGCTTTGCCAAGACTAAATGCCTGATACTTAGCGTTGACAGTGTGCATCTTGGATGAGCTGTGGCTTGTAACTGCATTGTGCAAAAGGGCTTGAAATCGCAAGCATGTCCTCAGAAGTTGCAGCAGTTCTCCTCAAGCAGTTAAGTGAACTTCTTACACCATCATCTTGGTCAATACTTCCCAGTATTGCCCTCTTAAAATCATCAGACGGTTTTAAGCTCTGCGCGCTTTCCTGTCTATCTCCAGCACGGCCGCCCTTACTATTGGTAAGATTGCCGATTTACTTTCTTCGATTTGCTTTGGAATCCTTTTCTCCAATCTCCTTACAAGATCCTCTATGCTTTCCAATTTGGTTATGACTAAAGGCTTTTTGAGTTTGGGCAGGAATGGGGAACGGAATGCGGTTTGCTCTCTGTAACTGACTACCTCTTCAAGACCCCTAAATGAACTTAGTGCTGTCTTTGCGATCTTTAAGACTTCTGCGTCTGACAGATCATAAAACGATGCGACATTCTCAGCGATCTTTACATTTCCATTCCGGATTGCAGCGGCGCATATGCTATAACCGCTGTCGCGGTGCGTGCTGACATACTGCCTGGCAATCTGCCTTAGTTGCATATCCAAAACTATAGATTATATCCTATTTATAGTTTTTGTATTGAGTATTAAGGCCTGAAAAAGGATTGCATCTTCTTGCGCGACGCTAATGCAATGGCATTACTCTTTGTTGAAGAGCTCACTTTCTTACTGTGTCTCTTGCCCAGCGCTCAAGAATCCTTTCTGCCATCACATCGAAAGACTCTGTGTCCAAGAACGTCCTTGTGTGCTCATCCCACAGGCTCTTCAGATCCTGGTCGCTGAATATCCTGAGCAGTTGGTCATCGACAAGTCTTCGTGCCTGCTCTGGGCTCTCTATTGGCAATTTTGGCGAGTTTAACTTCTGTATTACAAGATTTTGATGGAATGTCGCTCCCATTCGTGTAAGCATAAAGTCTATGTCGTAGATATCATTGAGCAGTCTGCCTGGATTCTGCCTGTTCACTATTGCATCTATCTTCTCTGCAAGCTGTTCGTTTATAGCCATTGCGTTTATGCGCACTATGCCTATCCCCGGAAAGTCTATGTCTACCATCATGGGCTTGAGAAGGGTAGGCTTTGAAAGCTCCACTTGGATTGATACCTGCCTGTTCTCGTTAAGCTTGATCACTGAATGATGGTCATTCTTTTTTACCCTCTGGATTCCCGGATATTCGCTGGTCAGTTCGTATGCTATCCTGTCAAAATTTGCCTTTACTCTTTCTATGTCTGCACCGCGCTTGAGCGAAAAATCAAGGTCCTCGTCAGACGACCTTCTGCTATCATAAACTATGTCAAGTGCTGCGCCGCCTTTCAGGACCAAGACCTTCCTAAGATAAGGATCTTCATAAATGAGTGAGAGTGCCCTTCTTTGTATATACTTGCCGCTAACGCTCTCGTCATGCCCAAGTTCTCCTCTGGCAAGACGTTTGAGTGCATCAGCTTCGTCCCGTACGCGAGTGTCACTGATGCTGGCTACAATGCCGCTTGATTTCAAGTTCATGATTGCCATTTTCTCTACTATCTATCTAGAGCATGCCTCATAT
Organism: Microcaldota archaeon; assembly: GCA_028866935.1. GTDB lineage: Archaea > Micrarchaeota > Micrarchaeia > Micrarchaeales > CABMGC01 > JAJZNA01. Next base: position 5,900 of record JAGWHH010000049.1, read on the forward strand.
ATAAACATGCCTTGGGGTACCAGTTATTGACTGATTTTATGTTAAATTGATATATGATATTTGCAGCTGCCAAGCCTGCCAGAAATGGAAAAATGATAAAAAAGTTATGTTCTAACAGATTCCACAAGTACCTGTTTTGACTTTCTACCATTCTTAGACGCATACATCCTCTTGTCCGCCAAGTCAAGCATCCCTTCGGCACTGTCCACCTCTTTGAGAGTTGCGTGGCCTGCAGATCCCGAAATTCCTGCTCTTGTAAAGTTTTGTGTTATTCTTGCCTTAAGTATCTGCGCCACTTCGTCGTTTGCATTGTTTGCGATAACTACAAATTCGTCGCCGCCCATGCGGAACGCTTCGTCGTTTGACCTTAGTGAAGACCTTATTGCGTTTGCAGCGGCAATTAGCATCCTGTCACCTTCCTTGTGGCCTTTTGTATCATTGAGCTCCTTGAATTTGTTGAGGTCTATGACAATTGCAACTGTATCTAATGGCAAGTGCCCCGTAGCATTATCCGAATCCCTTCTCTGTGGCAAAGAAAGACTTAACTTCTTATCTATCGTGTGAAGAACTGCATCAAGCCTTGCCCTGTTTCCCAATTTTGTGAGCGGGTCCATTCCCGCCTTTAAGTGGAGCATTCTGTTCTCTATAACTAGCCTTACGTTTTCAGCAGCAACTTCGTTGATGTCTGCAGCACGCCTCCTGTGCTCTTTAAGCTCTGCGCTGCGCCTTAATTCCTTTGTTGCTCTTGTTACTGTCATAATCTCAACAGTATAATTAGCGCTTTTCTCCTATTTAAAAGTGCCCTCTGCCATGGACAACTTCGCTGGCGTTAGACAAATGCTTAGGGCATGGAGAAAGGCGTATATAGGTCTTAAGCGCAAATAATGTTGTGAAGGCGATAAAGGCTGAAGTGACGTCAATTGAAGGTCGTGCTGCCTTCCGGTGTCGGCCGTGTTGCTGGCGCGCCCTTCCCTTTCGGATTTTATTTGTTTATTGACTCCAGAGCGCCCCTTATTTCAGCGTAATTTGGTTCCACAGAAGGGTCATCTGAGACCCATTTGTATCTCACTATACCACTAGCGTCAGTTACAAATATTGACCTCTTTGCTGCAGTGTAGCCCTTAAGGTGGGCAAAGTCCTTTAGCACTATGCCGAACTTCTTTATGGCCTTTTTCTTATAATCGCTTAGAATAGGGAATGAGAGGTTGTTGTGGTCCTTGAATGCCTTGTTAGAGAACGGGCCGTCGACGCTGATCGCATAAAGATTGGCGTTGAGATATAACAGCTTTGTCAGGTCATCCCTGAACGTGCACATCTCCTTTGTACATACTCCTGTGAATGCTCCTGGAAAGAATGCGATGACTGTGGCTTTTCCTGCTGCTGCTTTGCCGCTTGTGGCCTTTGAAATGTCTATTTGCTTCATTTCGGTATCTATTACTTTTACTTTGGGGATTTGTTCGCCTATTTCTACCATGATATCAACTTATAATTATAACAGAGGATAAGATTTAAATGCTACGATAGACGTTCAGGTTTAAGGCATCCTTTGCCAGCTGCTCGTGAACTTCCTGAGCATCCTTTCGAGATATTGCTTTGAGTAGCTAATAGTCTCATGGGTCTGTGAATCGTGAAGATTGAGCAGAAACACCCTCCCACCTCTTACATGCGCCTTGAAGTAATCGGCTTTCCCACCATTGGCTCTCATTAACATATCATCTGACCTTATGGCCCTCCTGAATTGAGCTTGTCGGTCTTCTGCATTTTTATGAGGCAAATTATCACTCTTTAAAACAGTAAGATTCTGTCATTATTAAATGTTTTGTTTATTTTTGGGGCTAGAGACTTGGCATCTAACTGCGATCTCCGTCGTCAACACGCATGACCTATCACGTCGCTTAGGTAATTAGGTAGGCAATCGGGCATGAATAGATGTGAATTGGAACCTTTTTCATGCCAATCATTCAACTCGTCATAATTTTAGGACTGGCACGCTCTCTGACCTTAGAAAACGTTGATTGGCTGTTTCTTCTTATAGCCGATGATCTTCCAATTGTTGTACCAACGAATTCTACAAGTTATATTGTGGTAAGATTCTCTATCTGCTTCACGACTAATGTGACGATGTGTTTTGCAAACTTCTTCGTGTAGCCGAACACTGAAAAAGGAAGAGTTATAAGATGTAGCTCTATTCCTCTGCTGTGTCCAATAACTAAGAGAATTCCACTATTCCTTAAACGTCGTGAGCCATAAAGACCCACGACGTACATGGTG
>JAGWHH010000004.1 GCA_028866935.1 Microcaldota archaeon
AGAGTCTTATTGTACATAAATTCAAGCATAAAGTTATATGTTCCTGGAGTCGCACTGCATCCTGAAGTGCTGAATGTAAGCTCTGTTGTGTTCTGGCCTGTGATGCAGCCAAGTGTTGGGTTAGTGAAAGGTGTAGAGTTTGAAGAGCCGTAAGGTTTGAGTGTCTCAGGCCAGCGGTATGGGTAGTAATACTTACTTAAATTGATAATTTATAATAAATTGTTGATATTTCAACTTTTTGTTGAAAATAAACAAATATTTATATATTAGTTAGGATATAATATAGTCATGTCCGTGGAGGAAAAGATTGTATTGAGAACAGTTTCCAAGCCGGACAGTACAGACTTTGATGACCTGACAATCTGGTTCATAAAGGTATTTGGCCTTGATAGCAGGGAGAACCGAATTGAATCTGAGATGTTCAGGACAATAGTATCGAACAACACAGAAGGCAGGGGCGTTACAAGCAAGATGCTAAACAAGAAGCTTGACGTGCCAAGGAGCACAGTTATATACCACCTCAATCGTTTCATTTATTCCGGGCTCGTGGTACGAAAGGGCAGGAAGTACTATCTGAGGTCTGAAGATATGCATAGCACCATAGAGGAGCTTCATGCGGACATTGAGCGTGAATTTAGCAGGATGATGCAGTTCGCAGACATGCTTGACAAATCATTTGAGGAAAAAGTTTATGCCAGACGAAGATCAAGAAAATAAGAAGGTAGAGGGCAAGCCGGAGAAGGCTCAGGCAGAGGAGTCCAAGGCCGAGCCTGAAGAGGGAGAGTCAGATCTTAAGGATAGACTGCTTCGTCTTGCTGCAGAGTTCGACAATTACAAGAAGCGCGTTGCAAAGGACATTGCCAATTCAAAGGACATGGGAAGGGCCGATGCCGTATCAAAGCTCCTGCCAACCCTTGATGAGTTTGAGCTTGCAATCAACTCTTTTGACAAGAAGGATGAACACATGAAAGGAATTTCATTGGTGTATTCAAACTTCCTGAATACGCTTAATGGATTAGGACTGAGGGAGATAGAGGCTGTGGGAAAATTTGATCCGTACAGGCATGAGATAATGCTTGCAAAACAGAGCAGCGAGGAAGATGGCACGATAATAGAGGTAGTTCGAAAGGGATACATGCTCAATTCTGTAATGCTTCGACCAGCTTCGGTTATAGTTGCAAAAAACGAAGGGTCTGAAAAGAAAGATGAAGGAAAAGGTGACAAAGAAAATGATGATAAAAAAGGTTGATATAAATGCCAAAAATAATAGGTATTGATTTAGGAACAAGCAATAGCGCTGCGGCAGTGCTGGAAGGAGGGCGCCCTGTGCTGATACCCAGCGCAGAAGGCACATCGCTTTATGGAAAATCCTTCCCCAGTTATGTTGCCTTCACAAAAAGTGGGGATAGGATCATCGGTGAACCTGCAAAAAGGCAGGCAGTTGCAAACACCGAAGGCACGGTAAATGCTTTCAAGAGGAAGATGGGCACCGACTACAAGTACAAGATCTATGGAAAGGATTATACGCCACAGGAACTCTCGGCGATGCTTCTTCAGAAGATAAAGAAGGATGCTGAAACCTTCCTTGGTGAGGAAATAAAGGAGGCAGTAATTACAGTGCCTGCATACTTCAATGACAATCAGCGTCAGGCAACAAAGGACGCAGGTGAGATTGCAGGGCTTAAGGTTACACGTCTTGTGAACGAACCTACAGCTGCTGCGCTTGCTTATGGACTTGACAAAGCTGGGCGTGAGATGAAGATAATTGTATACGACTTCGGAGGAGGGACGCTTGATGTAACTATCATGGAGTTCGGCAACGGGGTCTTTGAGGTAAAGTCAACAAGCGGGGATACGCAGCTTGGAGGAACTGATATGGACAACCTTCTTGTCAGCTTCCTGCTTAGTGAAGTTAAGAAGTCTACAATGGTAGATATATCAGGTGACAGGCAGGCAGTGCAGAGGCTTCATGAAGCTGCCGAAAAGGCAAAGATAGAGCTTTCAACAACCCTTGAGAGCGAGATAAGCCTTCCGTTCCTTACAATGGGGCCTGGAAACCAGCCAGTCCACTTCACTTACAAGCTTACGCGTGCAAAGCTTGAGGACATAGTGCTTCCCATAGTTGAAAGGACTGTAAAGCCAGTAACTCAGGCGCTTAAGGATGCGGGCCTTGAGCCAAATCAGGTAGACAAGGTGATACTTGTGGGAGGGCCAACGCGTATGCCCATAGTGCAAAGATATGTGGAACAGCTGCTTGGCAAGAAGATAGAGCGTGGAGTAGACCCGATGGAGGCTGTTGCATTTGGTGCAGCGATCCAGGCAGGAGTGCTTACAGGAGAGGTAAAGGACATCGTCTTGCTTGACGTGACTCCGCTATCCCTTGGTCTTGAGACGCTTGGAGGGGTGATGACTAAACTGATAGACAGGAATACTACAATACCAATAAAGAAGACACAGGTCTTTACAACTGCTGAGGACAACCAGCCTGCAGTTGACATACACATACTGCAGGGTGAAAGACCTCTTGCAAAGGACAATGTGGAGCTTGGAAGGTTTGAGCTTACCGACCTTCCGCCTGCAAGGCGTGGAGTCCCACAGGTAGAGGTAACGTTTGATATCGATGCAAACGGAATACTGCATGTCAATGCAAAGGACAAGGCAACTGGAAAGCAGCAGTCGATAGAGGTAATTGCGCCAAACAAGATGAGCAAGGATGATCTTGATAAGAAGGTAAAGGAAGCCGAGCAGTACGCGGAAGAGGACAAGAAGACTCTTGACAAGATACAGGTAAAGAATGAGGCTGAGGCACTTTTGTACAATACCGAAAGGACATTGAAAACATATAAGGAGAAGATACCAAAGGAGGTGTATGATAAGATAGATGCCTCGAAGAATGACCTGCAGGCAGCGGTTAAGAGCGATGATCCCCAGAAGATATCTGACAGCCTAAGCAAGCTCAAGGAAAACCTTGAGGAAATAGGCGCCAGCATGTATGGAAAAGGAGGACAGAGTGGGCCTGAAGGAGGAGAGCCTGGAGGCGCGGCGGGGCCACAAGGACCTGACCCAAGCGCTGCTGGAGCAAGCGGCAATATGTAAATAGTGTAACAAATGGCCAAAGATTACTATGAAATCCTTGGGGTGCCAAGGAATGCGACATCGGACCAGATAAAGAAGGCCTACCGCGAGCTGGCACTAAAGCTCCATCCGGACAGGAACAAGGACCCAAAGGCCACTGAGCACTTCAAGGAAATAAATGAGGCCTATGCGGTGCTTGGCGATGAGAAGAAGAGGAAGCAGTACGACTCGTTTGGAGCGGAAGGCTTTGGCCAGAGATTTACATCAGATGACATTTTCAGGGGCTCGAACGTTGAAGACTTGCTGCGTGAAATGGGCATAAACTTCAACTTCGGTTTTGATGATGAAGGCAGTGCGTTTGGAGGATCTGGAGGGCCTTTTCAAGGTTTCCAGCAGCAGGCCCAGGAGCAGACAGGAGTATCACTTAACTTGTCATTTGATGACATAGAGCGCGGGATGGACCGCGAGTTTACAGTGCAGCGCTACAAGAAATGCAAGAACTGCGGCGGCAGTGGAGGAGAGCCCGGCTCAAAACAGGTCAAGTGCGCAGCGTGCAACGGTAGCGGAAGAAGGCGCATACAGCAGAACTCCATGTTCGGAAGGTTTGAAATGATCTCTACGTGCGATAGGTGCGCAGGAAGGGGCAGGACCTTTGAGAGGATATGCCATGTTTGCGATGGGAATGGGCGCACCATAGTTTCAGAGAGGTTCAGGGTAAAGGTGGAGAAATCCGAATCTACAGGAGAGAAGGATCCAAGGAGAAGGTTTGGAGTTTTCTAATTAGCAGCACTCGCATTAGCATTAAGGCGAAGCTATTACGCTCTGGTTGTTTGTGACGTTGTAGTCCTGCTGGTTTGAGACGTTTGTAAGATTACTGTAGTTGTTGGCCGTGCCTTGAGGTATAGTATTGTTTGAGTTGCTAACGCCCTGCGTTGTTGCTGGCTGCGCTGTTGTCGCGCTGCCTTGAGTTTTTGCTGGCTGGCTGGCGTGTGGGATCATAATTACTACCACTGCCACTAGGACTATTATTACGATTATTGCCAATGCTGCTATTTTTGCGTCTACCATAAAATCACTTTGTTGATGCAGAGGCCGAACCACTTGACTTGATGCGGATATGGCCTATAATCATAGATGCGTTCTTGAGGTTGCCCCATATTGTTTCTGACTGGCTGCCCTGATATTGGGCAGTTCCAACAAGTTGGAGCGTGCTTGATGCGCTGTTGATGTCATTTTGTGCCTCTGTAGTGTATACAGTCTGGTTTGCAGACAGGTTCAGTGTCTCTATCTTGCTTAGTATTGCCTGGAGCTTATCATCGCTGAACTTTGCAGCAAGGTGGTAGTTAATGCCGGTCTTGCATCCGTTAAACAGGCAGTATGTGTTTATTGCCTTTGCGATCTGGCTTGTGTTGGTTGCTGAAGTCATTGCATTCTGGAATGGGAGTATTATTGTTGCGTTTGCCCCGTTAAGGGTTGCGTTTATGCTTGCAGTTGCAATTCCCCTGCTTGAAAGTGTTGTGACTTGAATCTCATATTTCGCCATCTCGTTTTGGTAGTACTGGAGCTTCTCCTGCTCGAGATTCTTAAGAGCGTCTACAGAACAGCTCTGGTAGATGCTTGCTGCGCTGTTGTACTGCGTCCTGAGGGCCTTCCTTGTTGTCTGGTTCGTAATGGACTTGAGCGCGCTCTTTGCGCCTGAATTTGCAGTCTTGAATTCTGGGTTGTATGTAGATGATATGTAGGCATGGAATGCTGTGGAGTTGTTGCTGGCCTCATAAGAATGAAGTTGTAAGGAGTCCTGCTGGAGCGCTGTTATCAGTGGGTTTAATGTTGAGCTCTCGTTTGGAGCTGCTGCAATTATATTGTTAAGGAAGGATACTGTGAAATTGACTTGGCAGGATATGTGGGAGTATTGTGAGTTAATGGCCTGGCTCGTAAGCTTTGCATTTGCTGAAGAAAGAGCCTGGATTGAGGCGTGCACGTTTGCGCTTGTAACTGTTGGGTTTGCGCCTCCTGATGAAACGCCAACTACAGAAGTAGAAGTTGTAGACAGGTTATGTGAACCCGTGTGATGGCCTGATGTGCTGTTTGACGTGGATCCTGATGCTGACCCTGAAATGTTTGTTGAAGTAGTAACTGTTGCGCTGTGGTTCGTCAGTATGTTAGCCGATACTGCTGTAGTGGAATTTATTGACATCTGCGCGGCAAAGGCTATTGCACTAATCATTACAAGCGCTATTGCTGCATGTAGTATTTTTTGTGACATTCAACCGACCAATAATAGATCATATCTTGGGGATGAATGTTTATATATTTATATTTATTGCACGCTAATATCTTCTTGTGATGAATTCAAAGTCTGATTTATGATGACGATCTTGAGTGCTGATTTGTTTGGCAACGATATCTAGGAGCGCCATAAAGGAGCTCATAAAGAAGAAGTTCAAGGCGAACATTACCAAGAATGGGGTGGATGAGCTTGCCAGGATTCTTGAGCTGGAGGCCAAGCGGATATCCTCCTTTGCGGTTCAGAACGCAAAGAGGAGCAAGAGGGACAAGGTTACAAGGTCTGATATAAGGCAGTATGCCATAAAGGGTAAGTAGCACGGACAGCCTTACCATTTACAAGAGCCCTGATGGAAGGATGCGTACTGATTTTTATGAAAGGAATGGGAAGAGGTTCTGCGTTGGAGAGCAGATCTTGAAAGGCTCACTTATTACTGAGTTTAATGAGAGGGGTGAAGTTGCAGTCCAGATACACTCCAAGACCATAGGGCTTAATGAAATGCTAAATCTTTACTTTGTGGGGTATAAGTTGAAGGTAACTGATGTTGCCGCCTATACTAGCGTTGCAATAAATACAAAATGCGCATCGTGCAAACTCGTTGGGCTTGAAAGGGAGCTTGACAAGACCCATCCATCAAAGATAACGAATGTTCCGGTGCTTCCTATATTCGTATGCAAGAATTGCGGGCAGAGGCATTACTCCCTTACGGATGAATACCTAAGGTACATGGTTACTTCAAACAAAGGCCTTTTTGAGCAGGAGGAAATGAAGGCTGTTGAGGAAAAGCCTGAGGAAACAATGACAACCATAAAGGAGTACATAATAAGAATTTTCGCTTCTAAGAAGATTAGCAGGGTAACTATGGAGTGATTTTATGGTAGTAAGCATATCTGAACTTTATGGGAAGCGCATAATAACGCTTGGAGGAAGGATTATAGGCAATGTAAAAGGAGTGATGCTGAACTTTGAGACAGGAGAGGTGTCTCATCTTCTTCTTGATGATGCAGATAAGCTTATGAGGAGCTCAAACCTCAGGAGCGACTTCATAAAGAACAGCGTAGCATTCAAGAGGGTCAGGAAGGTAACTGACACTATTGTAGTAAGTGACAAGGAGTAGCTTCTCCTGGGGCTCTTCCCTGCGGCAGTTGCCGCCTTCATTATCTTCTCTCAATGCTCATCAGTTCCTGTAAGGAAAAACATATCGTCGCCCCTAAGCCTGTGCCATCTCGCTATCACATCCGCGGCTATGGTGCTGTACACTGTTGCAGAGTATATGTTTGGCTGTATTGCTTTTAGTTGACATAAATGCAGCTGTTATGGAAACTGCGCTGTTTCTCCTTTGAAGGCTTCGTGGTGACTGCCTCTGAATACTGTATGCAAATAGTCTCCTTTTGGATCAGCTTAAATGGGCTTTCTTAGGGCTATGGCCTGCGCATGTAAGCTTGCATTGTAATCCCCAACTATATGCAGCCTTCTGCGGTAATTCAATTTTACAATATATGCAGTAAGTTGGTTATTTCCGGGATAGAATGATGCCTTTTTCTCTACAGGCAGCTTATCGAACTCCTCCTTTGTTACCTTATTGAAAACCTCTTCTGTAGTACTTCCTTCCCTTATCTCGTAGTGGCCCTCTAACTTTGTACCTTTATCTGCAAGCCAGATATGCTTGCCTTCAAGCCTTGACATTACCTCAGGATTTGTTGCCAGCTCCTTGAGAGTTATTACACTGCCGCAGTGTTCCTTGGCAAATCTCTCAGTCTCACTGAAACTCGCTGGCTGAAAATGTACTTCGTATATATGATGTTCTTCTTTTGGGGTTCGTATTCTTGTGTTCATTCAACCACAGATAAATTTGTACTTGCTGCGTGCCTATCTCTTCTAAGTATTGAAACGTGTTTTGCCGTATCTGTTTGACGATCCATAAGCGTTCTCTTCATTACGACTATTGGCGCTTCGCGAATGACCTTTGCGCCGCTTATCAGTACATGCTTCTCATTGAATCCGTTCCCATAAATGCAAGCCTTCAGGGCCATGGGGCCGCTGCAGAACTGCGCTCTTTGGGCAAAAGGCAACTGCAGCCATTCCTCCTTGTGCATCTGTTCGAATGCAGTTGGACCTTCGTGGTTTATTTTGTATGTTCCGCTCCTTTCGGTCCCTGTGCCGTTAATGTAGAACCATACATTCCCAAACTTTTCGAAATATTCAATCTCCTTGAGCTCATCGGCATGAAGATTGATGAATACAGGCACATCACTTAGGTTTAGCAGCCTTGCGCCATTCCTACGTGCAATGTCGTTTGATAAGGCTACATTGAAATGTGTGCCTAGCGGCAATGCAGCGAATATCTCGAATCCGTGCTGGCGCTTTTGTGCATTCTCAGCGTTTGCAAAATGTGGTCTTCTGAACATATAAACGTAGAAATAGGGATTTGGTCTGGTATATAAAACACGCAGGCTCTGCTTATTTCCCTGCAGTACATTTTGAAGGATTAGTCAGTAGGCATTTCCTTTGCAAGCGAAGATCTCTTCTTTGAAAGTACCCTGTAGCCACAGTACTGGCACCTGATGAACTTGTCCAGCGACTTTACTTCCTTACCACAATGAAGACATATGTATGCCATGTTTTCAACCCTTGATATTTGATTTCAACCACTTTACAAAATCCTTGTGCATCCTTGATACGGTTGTATCTATTACCCTAATATTCATTGAACCTTTATATTCCTCTTCGTTGAGCGCCAGGATTGGAGTAAACTTCTCCATTGGAGCAAAATGCACTTCAAGCCAGTGTATCTTGCCCTTAAGGTAGTCCCTTGTTACATCATCTGACATCGGAAGAGAGGAGAAACTAAATAGCACGCCGTCGCACCAGCATAGTGGCATTGTGCCTGCCGGAGTGACCCTTTCTCTTAGAAGATCCTCCTTTGAGACTTGAAGTATCTCATGCACTACAAGTTCATCCGCAGGTGCGTAGCTTATCTTAACCAAAGCATCATTCCTTTCCTAGTATCCTTGATACAGTCTCCCCTGCTGAAGTCTTCAGGGTGTATGCGCCTCCTGCAAAAGTTGCGTTGCAGTGCCTGCATCTCCATATTGCGTTGCCTTCCCTCTTTACGGCTTCCTTTCCGCAAAGATCGCACTTGTACCTTCTCTGCTTGTCTGCCTTGACTGCAAGGTACCTCTTCCTGAGGCTTACTCCGTATCTTATTCCAAAGTTTGACATGTTACTCAACCTTCGAGATTATCAGCTTCCTTAGATCCTTTGACTTTTGGAAGGAAGCATCTATCAATGTTTCTAGCTCCTTTTGGCTAAATGACCCCCCTAGCCCTTTCTGCATTGCCCTTAGATAATTTTCATCGTTTGCTATTGTTATCCTTGCATCCATGAAGGCCTCTTCATTTCCATCAGGGTCGAGTATGACCTTTCCTGCTATCTTTCCGAAAGTTGATGACGTGACCATTCCGCCTATCTTGAACCTGCCAAGATTTCCTTCGCGGATTACCTCCTCATTCTCTGCATCGTATTTCGGCATCCTTGCGCTGTACAGTGCTGCTGCGGCTGCAAGCGTGCCTGCATCAAATAGGTTGCCATCGTAGTTAAGAGTGTAGATGTCGATGAAAACTTCCCATACCTTCTCCTCGTCAATTCCCAATGACTTTGAGTTTATCATGTCTGCTGCCCTGATGCCTCTGTCTATTACCCTGCCTAGCTCTATTGCCTCTGGCGATGGCGGACCGCTCTCGAATTGATCTGAGGCCATTGGGTGGAGCTCTGCAGAAGTTATTAGATTGCCTTCTCCTGGCTTATCAGGCATTGGCTCCCCTACTCCTACCTTTACTCCTGCCAGCATCTTTGTGTTTCCCATTATTACCTGCGCAGAGCCTTCGGCGTTGGGTATGACTCCTGTCTTTAGTTCTATATTTCTGTAGGACATAGGCTGCCTTCCGTCTTCTCTTTGTCCCTTCATGAGCAGGTCCTTTATGAAATCTTCAGTTACAGTTCTTATTTTCATTTAATCACTTCTTGTATTTCTCTGATATCTTCTCGTAAGATTGCTTTAGCGCTTCCCTTTGAAGTTTTGTTATGTACTCTCCTGCTTTCCTTACCATGTGCATTCCCAAGTCTACGTCTTCTGGGGTAAGTGTGCCGTCCATCTGCAAAAGCAGTATGTCTCCAGTCCTTGGGCTGATGGCAATTGGCATGTCAGCGTCTGAGTAGTTGTCCTCTATCTTGTTGAGGTCTAGTATTACTTGGTCTCCGACCTTGCCGAAGGAAACTCCATAAGGCATGTCTGTCATTGGTATGCCTGATGCCGCAAGTGCAACTGATGCTGCGGTTATTCCTGCTGCCCTTGTGCCGCCGTCTCCCTGAAGCACCTCTACGAATATGTCTATCTCAGCGCCAGGGTACTTCTCTAGCATGATGACGTTTTCAAAAACCTCTTTTGTTACCTTTGATATCTCTGTAGACCTTCTGTTTGGCCCAGACCTTCCATGCTCTTCAAGTGATGAGAATGGGGCCATTGTGTATCTGCACTTGATTATCGCCCTTTCTGGGTCCTGGACGTGCTTTGGAAGCGCCTCCTTTGGGCCATAAACCGCCGCGATTATCTTGTTGTTTCCCCACTCTATGTATGATGACCCTACCGCATTCCTTATTGTCCCTACCTCTATCTTTATTGGGCGCAGCTCATCTGGCATTCTGCCGTCAAGACGCTTCCCGTTTATTATAAGCTGTGGTTTTTCTCCTCCTCCCATTTTTACACCATCTTCTTGTTGTCAAGCAACTCCTTGACCCTTTCCGTGAGTCCTGAAGTGTGCGCCTCTTCCTCTATCTTTAGTATTGCAGCCGTTGCAAGGTCAACGTCGCCTCCGCTGAGCCAGACCAGTCCATTAAGTCCTATGACTACTGATGTGCCTGTTCCATCTGTTATCTGCTTTACCATGGTGTTTGCCTTTCCGATTATCCTTGGAATCTTTGATGGAGTCACTGACATGAGCTTTCCTGCTCCGAGAACTTTTGGCCTGATCAGTATTGCTGTGCCGCCCTTCTCAAGCTCCTTTATTGTGGAAACTATTATGTCACCTGCCTTTATCTCGCTTTCTAGGAACTTTGAAATTATGAGTCCCTTGTATGGGGCATTTAGGTTGACCGTGACTGTTGTTCCGCGGTCCTCTTCTACTATGCCTATTATTGTATCGCCATTCCTTGGCTGCCACAGACCTTCAAGTGGTATCAATGATAGTGTCTGCTCGTCAAATGAGCCCAATATGCATGAGTATGTTCCGTTTGCGTCGGTTATTGTATTCTCTATGCGTAGCTGTTTCTCGCTAAGCTTTTCTCCTGGTACTACTATTCTTTGCATTTCTACACCAAACTCTTTGTGATTGCACTTCCTTTTGTGAAGTTATTCAGCTTCTCGAAGAATTCTCCCTGCAAGCCTGCAGGAAATTCCAGAACCGCCTTAAGCGATCCGTTGGACTGCCATTCTTCTGTCTTAAGTCCATACTGCTTGAGCAGGCCATAGCACCTGTTTGCAAATTCAGCCGGTACAATGACTTCTAGCTTAGCAGTAGCGAATTTAATTGGTAGGATAACATTTATCTTCTTTACTACTGCCTCTACCTGTTCGTTTGCGCTTTTAAATGCGTCAATCTGCACCTTTGATGTCTCCATTGCGCTCTCTATTCTCTGAACTGGATGGGGGGCGTTGGAGCGTGGGTCTATCGAATTCCTTGCTATTATCTGCGCGACCTGCTTTCTCTTCTCCTCCATAAGCTTGTTTTTCTGCTCTGTTGTTACGGGCACTATGCCTTTCTTAAGTATTATCTCTGCAATCTTTGCAATGTCAGTGGTGCCAAACGCCTTCTTTACCTTGTCCTGGCTTGGCCTGTCCCCTTTGTTTGCATCTGTAAAGACCTCTTCTGCCTGCAAAGGCTGCATTGGGTTTGTTATTTTGCCTGTTATGAAGTCATATGCAAGATCTGAGTCTACAAATATCTCGAACTGTTCCCCGTTCAGGTTGTATTTTGCAACTACTGTCTTGGACATCCACCCACCGTTTAAGGACTAGAGGTGCGAACGGAGTTTTTCTGGGGTGAGAATTGTGAACTCCTTTCCATCCTGCACATATCCTATATCAACGTTAAACTCAGTAACGGGAGCCTCACTGACCTTCTTTATGATCTTTATTCCAAGACCTATCGCCTCGTCGAGGTCCATGCCGTCTTTGTATTCCTTCATCAGTATCTCTGTTGCCATTTTCTTGCCCATTCCGATTGCATCGGCCTTGTATCCGAGGAATGACGCGCCGGGCTCTATTTCGTAGAGCTTTGGGGAGTCGTCTATTCCTCCAACGAGAAGCGAGACTGCATAAGGACGAAGTCCTCCGTACTGGGTTGCCTGCATCATGTATGCAGATATTTGCTTTGAGAGTGACTCAACTGACTTTGCATCATCGAAAAGAAGCTTGTGATTCTGCGTTGCAGACCTTGAAGCGTCTATTATGTGCAGTCCGTCCGCAACCATTCCGCTGTATGTCGCGCCTATGTGCGAATCTACCTTGAAGACCTTTTGGATTGTTGAAGGTACTGCGAGCGGCTCGTTTATGTTCTTGTGTGCCACAAAGACAACGCTATCTGCGCCAGTAATGCCAATTGACGTAGCGCCTTTCCTTACTGCTTCTTTTGCATATTCTACCTGAAAGAGTCTTCCATCAGGGTTAAACATTACGCCTCTATCGTAAGCTTGTACGTTTGGATACATAAATTTACACCCATATAATAAGAGCAGATTAGATATCGTTAATTATAATTATATACTTTTGCTTTTGCTAAGTTCACTCGTAACTGAAACAGTTTTACTCGTTTATAATGCCTTCTATATGACATTATTTAATGTGCCTGTTGCATATACTTAGCACAGGCTCTATCCTAATATCGATGATATCCATGGTTGATGAAACCCAGAATGAACAGCCGGTTCCAAATGTAATGCACCCATCAATCCTGAAAGTTATAGAGCAAAGGAAGGCAATAAAGGAGAAGCTCTCGAACATAAAGCATAAAATTGGCGTGTACAGCGCCAAGGGAGGCGTGGGAAAGACCACGGTGTCGGTAAATCTAGCCTATACGCTAAAGTCACTGGGCTATAAAGTAGGGCTTCTGGACGCGGATGTGGATTGCCCAAACATTACAATGTTCCTTGGCATCAATGAGATGTTCTCTGATGAATATCCGCTTAAGCCAGTCGACAAGGATGGCGTAAAGGTGCTGTCCACTGCGATGTTTGTTGATGATGCAAGGAAGCCGATAATCTGGAGAGGACCGATGATTGGTAAAATGATCAGGGAATTCTTTGAAAATACAGAATGGGGAGACCTTGATTATCTCATAATTGACCTCTCTCCTGGAACAAGCGACAGTCCGCTCTCAATAATACAGCTTCTTGACCTTGATGGTTTCATTCTTGTAACTACACCACAGCACATAGCATCGATAAACACGATAAGATCGGGCATGATGGCAAAGAGGCTGGGCGTTGCGCTCCTTGGAGTTGTAGAGACCATGTCCGACGGGTCGAAAAGAGGGGCAAATGAAGTGGCAGAGGCAATGAATTGTGAAGTGATTGGTACAGTGGGATTTAGCAGGAAATTCAATGAACTCAGCGACAAAGGAGTAGTTCCAGTAAACCAGGATGATGAGATAAAAGAAGAGTTTTTAAGGATAAGTAAGAAAATTACTGGTTGAGGGAGTTGTTGTGGCTGAGCTTTTTGATGACATCTTTAAGGAATCCAAAATATTCTCCAACAGGGAAGTCCTCTCTCCGCATTACATACCGCAGAATCTGCTTTTCAGGGACAAGCAAATCCAGGAGATTGCAAAGTACCTGACCCCGTCACTTAAGGGAGAGCGCGGCAGAAATATTTTCATTTATGGAAAGACAGGTACAGGCAAGACGTCATGCGTAAAGAGCGTGATTGACAAAGTTAAAAACCTGCCCGTGTCCAAGGCACGCATAATCTACATAAACTGCAGGATCTACAATTCAAGGTATAGGGTGCTTTACAAGATAGTTAGCGACTATCTGCCACTATATGCAAAGCGCGGGTATGGCATTGTAGATATCTATGAGAAGATAATTAATTGGATTGACGAGGACGGAAAGATACTGGTCGTAGTACTTGATGAGGTTGACATAGTCAAGGACCTTGACGACCTAATTTATACGCTCACTAGAGCAAACAGCGACATAAAGTCGGGCGGCATAACGATTGTTGGAGTGTCAAACAAGGTATCATTCAAGGATGAGCTCGATCCGAGAAGCCTCTCTGCGCTTTATGAGAATGAGCTTGTATTTCCGCCTTACAACTCAAACGAACTGTCATCAATACTTAAGGACAGGGCGGAGAACGGTTTCAGGAAGGATGCTATAGAGCCAGCAGCAATAAACCTTGCAGCCGCGCTTGCGGCGAAGGAGAGCGGAGATGCGCGACTTGCATTAAAGATAATGTCAAAGGCAGGAGAGCTTGCTGAGGAAAAGGGGGCCGAGATAATAACGGTGCACAACATCAACGAGGCTGCAAAGTATGCAGAAGAGGAGATCGCATATGACCTTATCAACACGCTTCCAGAGCACCAGCGCCTGATTGTTTATGCAATTGCCCTGCTCTCGATACAGGGCAGCAAGTACAAGAGGCTTAGCGATGGCGCAGACTCTTACCTCTTCAGCGGGGACATATATGACAAGTACTGCTCTGTGTCAAACTCGCTTCAAAAAGAGCCGAAGAGCTCAAGATGGTACAGAAAATACATTGCGGACCTTGACATGCAGGGCATAATTACGTCTTACGAGTCAGGGAAGGGGATACGCGGCCATACAAAACTGATCAGGCTTGCATATGTACCTGAAAAGATAAAGAGCACCATAGAAAAGGCGCTTTACAAGGAAGTGGGGGCAGACAACGAAAAGGTAATGCCTGCATAGGTCCTTTTTATGAAGATTGCAATCCTTTCAGATTTCCACCTTGGATATGAGCGGTTCAGGGAAGACGCATATAGGCAGGCTGAAGAGGCGCTTAACAAGGCCTCGCAAACTGCAGACGCAATAATAATTCCCGGAGACATATTCGACAACAGGACGCCTAAGCCCGATGTGCTTGCTGAGGCAATAAACCTGTTTAGGGGCCTTTCAAAGAAAGAGTGGGGGGCCCAGGTAGTCGAATTCCTTGGAGAGGGGCAGCACTATACAAAGACGCCGATAATTGCGATACCCGGAACGCATGAAAGGCGTGCGCAGGATGTGATGGATCCTGTTGACCTTCTTGGCTTGACGGGCCTTATAGTTGATGTTAGCAATGCCACTGCAATGCTTGAGAAGAGTGGCGAGAAGGTTGCCATAGTTGGCATAGGAGGAATAGCTGATGAGAGATTCAGGGAAATTGTGCTGAAGATAAACCCAAGGCCTGTGGATGGCGCTTTCAGCGTATTTATGTTTCATGAATCGGTGTATGAGCTTCTTCCTTTTAACGAGAGCTTCATCAAGCTTGAGGAGCTTCCGAAGGACTTTGACCTTTATGTGTGCGGGCATATCCACAGCAGGCTTGAATCAAGCGTGCACGGAAAGAGATTGCTCATACCAGGCAGCACAGTGCTTACCCAGCTTAAGTCAGGCGAGCAGGAGAAGAAG
The DNA here is from genome assembly GCA_028866935.1 of Microcaldota archaeon. Classification (GTDB taxonomy): domain Archaea; phylum Micrarchaeota; class Micrarchaeia; order Micrarchaeales; family CABMGC01; genus JAJZNA01. The sequence continues at coordinate 15,050 of JAGWHH010000004.1, forward strand.
GGCTTCTATGTCTATGACACTCTAACAGGAAAGTATGAATTCATTGAGATAGATTCTCGCAGGTTTGTGGTTCTTGAGATAGGGCTTGATGGCCACGATAGCGCGCATGCGGTTGAGCTTATAGAGAGCGGAATAAAAGGCATGCTTGGAAGCGACATGCCGATAATAAGAGTGGTGCTGGAGGGCAAGCAGAAGAGCGGGGATATGGAGATGGAGCTAAGCGGACTTCCAAAAAGGTATGAGGGAAGGGCCCTGGTTGAAATCTCCAAGTCTGGAATAGATATCAGCAGGATAGGTGAGGCGAACCTTGGCCTTGCAACAAAAACATTCGAGAATATGTCGGTAAAGGACTATGGGATCGGAGTATTTATTGAAAAGCTGAAAGACAAGAACGTAAATTTCGGGAGGATAAGCCCCATAGAGCTTCTTGACATACTAAGTTCCGAGCCGAATAAGGATAAGGCGGTAGAAAAGGCGCTTAATGAGCTTGCCGCATGAGCCTTAGGGTAATTGCGTGAAAAAGTTCGATTATGTTATAGTGCTTGGAAATGCGCCAGGGAAGGCTGGGCGCATCTCACGCATTCTTGTTAACAGGATGAATGTGGCGCTGAGGCTTTACAAAAAAGGTATGGCAAAAAGATTGCTGCTCTCAGGTGGCATAAGGAATCCAAGCGACCCCGTTCCTGAAGCCGTACGCATGGAAAGATATCTGGTGAGGAAAGGGGTAAAACGCGATGACATAGTAAAGGAAACCAGGTCTACTATGACGCTTGGCAACGCTTACTTCACTAAAAAGCTTCTTGGAGATATAAGAGGGTTAAGAATTGCAGTTGTCACATCGGAATTTCATGTAAAAAGATCCAGGTTTATCTTCAGCAGGGTATTTGGCACAAAAATCACATTCATACCATCAAAAACTCCGCCTCGGCTTCTGCCTGGGCTTGCAAAGCTTGAAGGCCTGGCATTGGATGAGACAAGATTAAGTTTTAGAAAATTTAGGAAGAACGCTTTTGATGGGCAGCTAATTGGACTGATTCATGGCGTAGAGGCGAAACTTGGCCTTTTGAAAAAGTAGTCACTTGCCGTTGCGGTACTTTGCGTACTTAAGCAGGGCGTCAAGGGACTTTACTGCGGACGATGGCGAGTCGTATACGGGAAGCCCTGCGCTTTCCATCATAATCCTGTGCATCTTTGTATAATCCGCGCCTATGCTAAGTGCAATAAGGGGCTTGTCTAGCTGCTCCTTTGCGCTGATCAGCTTTGCTGCAACTCTCGAGTCTGCGCCAGGAGTCTGGAATAGTGCAATTACAAGTATCATGTCGACATTGGGATCTGCGCTTAGCAGTGAAAGCGCTGCGCCGTATCTTTCTTCGCCTGCATCCCCGGCCAGGTCAAGCGGATTTGTTATGTTAACAAGGGGCGGCATCACTTTTCTTAGCGCTGTCTTTGTCTTTTGTGTGAAATCGGCTAGTGTAAGGTGCTTTGTTGATGCCATTGCATCTGCAGTTATGACGCCCACTCCTCCGCCGTTTGTTATTATTGCTGTGCGCCCGCCACTGGGGAATGATTCGGTGCTAAGTATCTTTGCATAATAGAGCAGTTCGCTTAGGTCCTCTGCGACGGTAAAGCCAAACTGCCTGAAGATTGCCTCATGCTCCTCGTAATTTCCTGCGAGTGCAGCTGTGTGTGAGCGCGCTGCTGCCATTCCTGCAGCAGTCCTTCCTGCCTTGAGTATTATGACTGGCTTTTTCTTTGTTATCTTCCTTGCCAGCTCTACAAATTCCTTTCCTCTCTTTATTCCTTCAACATACATTATGATTGCCTTTGTGTCGGGGTCGTCCATAAGATAGCTTAGTATGTCAACCTCATCTACATGCGCAGCGTTGCCGTATGATATGAACTTCGATAGGCCGAAACCTTCGCCTGCGATTAGGTCAAGCACCGTGCTTCCCACCGCTCCGCTTTGGCATACAAAGCTTACCCCGCCAACCTGCGGCCTGCTGAGCTTGAAAGTCGGAAGGAAGAGCGTATCTTCTCTGGATTTTGGATCCATTATCCCAAGGCAGTTCGGGCCCAGTGTGGGCATGTTGTACTTGTTTGCAACGCTTACGAGCTTGTCTTGAAGATCGTTATTTCCTATCTCAGCAAATCCTCCGCTTACAACTACAAGGCTCTTTACCTTTGCTTTGCCGCACTCCTCCATTGCCTGAGGAACGAATTCAGCAGGTATTGCTATGACTGCAAGGTCTATGTTCTCCTTGATGTCAAGAACTGACTTGTACGCCTTTACGCCCATTATCTCGTCCGCTTCCTTGTTGACGGCATAGAGCTTGCCTGAATACCCTGCATTAATGTAATTTTGGAGTATTACGTGCCCTACCTTGTCAGGATTCCTTGATGCGCCTATTATTGCGACTGAATGAGGATTCATCATTGGCTTTAAGTTCATCTTTCTCATAGGTTCACTTCAATACTCGTATATCTACAGCGTCGTAGCCGTTCTCCCTGATGATTATTGGGTTGAGGTCAAGCTCTGTTATGCTGCCGTTCTCACTTATCATCTTTGAGACCTTTAATAGAAGATCTACCAGGTGCTTGGTACTCTTCCCGTTATAGGTTATGACATTCCTTGATTTAAGCTGGTCTATCATGTGTAGCGCGTCCTGCTGTGTAATCGGGCATAGTCTGAGGGCAAAGTCCTTGAATACCTCGACATATATGCCTCCAAGTCCGAGAAGTATAAATCTCCCAAATTGCGGGTCTACCCTGCCTCCAATTATTATCTCTATCCCGCCTGGTGCCATTTCCTGTGCAAGTATTTTGTATGGCCTGAGATTTTTCCCTTTCCTTACAAGGTCGTTGTACGCAAATGATATTTCTTTTGCATCTGAAAGATTCAGCTTTACAAGCCCTGCCTTTGATTTGTGAAGCGCCTTGTCGGATATAAGCTTAAGTGCTATGCCTGACCCCTTTGAGAACTTTACCGCGTCTGATGCAGAGGATACGTACTTGCTGCCAATTGATTTGATATTGTACTTTTCTAGAAGCTTTCTTGCCTCGAAATATTCCAATAGAGCCATTTTGACACTTATAGTTTTATTTTACCAATGTACCACAGATATGCAAGCGCCAGGATTATCAGAATGAGGACTATGACTATGTAAAGTGCTGTGTTGCTATTTGCAGCAGCTGGCTTTGCTTCCTGTTCCGGATCCGGTGGAGCTGCAGGAACGGGCTGCTGCTGTTCGGGCTTTGGCTGAGGAGGCACATACATTTTCGCTGTCGATGCCGGCTTTGCCTTTAGGAAGCCTGTTTCCGTAAGAAGCAGGTCTGCTGCTCCGCTCTTTAGATCGTAAGTAAGAAGCCCTTGCTTGTAAAGTTTGTAGAGCCTGAGCGCAAGATCCTTTGGTCTTATGTTAAGTGTGTTTTGGAGCTCTATAGGTATCCTTTTACCTCCGGAGATCTGGTAAAGAACTTCCTGATCAAGGGCATCGAATGGCTCTGTTGCCTTTGTGTCAGCCTCTGAGATGAGGTTCTTTCCAATATCAGTTATTACGATGGTGTTTGGGCCTGGATAATAAGAGCTGAAGTCTATAAGTGATTTTTGCTTTAGGCTTCCGGCAAGGTTTGCGGCGTCAAAAACGCTCGCGTTTATCGCGCTGCCGAACTTTTCCATTGTTGTATCGGAGGTTACACGCAGGAGACATACCAGGTCTATAAATGTTACTTCGTCAGGCACGTTAATCAATGGTTTATACAATAACAATAAATAAAAGGCTAATCAATAGAAGTGTAGTTAAGCGAAAAGCCATTGTGATTTTCTGGAAATACATTTTTTAGGCGGGGCGGGAGAGGTTGGGCGGTCAGGAATACTGCTTAAGGACTCGAAAAATATACTTTTTGACTATGGAATAAAGATAGATGAGCATACTGAGTATCCCCATGATGCTGGCCGTGTCGATGCGTGCATCATAAGCCATGCGCATCTTGACCATAGCGGATTTACTCCGTCGCTATACAACCACGGCATGCCGACTACCATAGCTACAGAGCCGACGATGCAGCTTACCGAGCTTCTTGTTGAGGACTCCATGAAGATCCACAAGAAGAAACATGAGCACGAGCATTTTCATAAGGCGCAGCTAAAGACCATGCTTAGCAGGTATGTGCCTGCAGTATACCGCAGGCGCATGGAGTTCGACCAGTATGACATATCGCTTTATGATGCGGGGCATATATGCGGAAGCGCAATAAGCCTTGTGGAGAAGAGAAGGAGCGGGCGCAAAGTCGCATACACAGGGGACTTTAAGCTCGAGCCGCAGCTTCTGGAGGGCGGGGCAGAAGTGGTGGCATGCGATGTGCTGATAATTGAATCTACATACGCAGCCAAAGACCATCCAAACCGCGAGCAGCACATGCGCAAGCTTATTGATGAGATTAGAGAGACCGTAGACAATGGCGGAACTGCGCTCCTGCCAGTGTTTGCAGTCGGAAGAGCGCAGGAGATTCTGGCGCTCCTTACCAAGAATGAGCTTATTGGAAAGACGTATCTTGACGGCATGGCAAAATCTGCTACAGAGATTGTAATGGGCCACCCTGATTTCATAAAGCAGGTAGACCTGCTTGAGGACGCGATGACCCAGGCAACTTGGATAAAGGATAATCGCAACAGGAGCAATGCGCTCAATGGAGGCAACATAATAGTTACAACTTCTGGGATGCTTAATGGGGGGCCTGTGCTTGATTACATAACCAGGCTAAACAGGAAGTCTAAAATCTTTCTTACCGGGTACCAGGTTGAGAATACAAACGGGAGGAAGCTTGTCGAAGGAAGGCCGATAAACATCGATGGGGTTGAGCATAGGGTCAAGGTTCCGCTTTCAATATTTGACTTCTCTGCGCATGCGGGAAAGTCAGACCTTCACGAATACGTAAAGAGAAGCAATCCTGAAACTGTGATATGCGTGCATGGGGATCCCGAGAACTCAAACCTCTTGGCAGAAGAGCTAAAGATGGAAGGGTTTGAGGCTTTCGCCCCTAAAGTAGGAGATAAAATCACGGTTGACTTCTAAAGAAGCAAGACGCTCAGCTAGCAGTTACAAAATAGGGATTTTGGACTAAATTACTCTGCTTCTGGATCTTCGTCGGAATATTCAGGTGAGTCTGCTTCTTCTGAGCCTTCTCCCTTGGTTAGCACCTCTATCTTTCCATACTTTCCTGTAGATAGCTGTGGTGTGCCCCTGAACTCGCCTACGTAGCCATTTGTCACTTTTACCTTATCTCCCTTGGAGACTGCATCTATATCCTTTCCCCATAGAGATAGTGAGATCGTTCCTGTATCGTCCTTTAGTGTTACGTTTGCAACATTTAGTCTCTTTCCGTACTTTGTTATCACTTCTCTAGGCTCCTGTTTCTCTGCAACTGTAGCCTCCAACTCTACATTTTGAGTTCCGGCTTTAAGTTCGCTTATTTTCATCTTTTCACCGAATCGCAGTATTTATAACCAAGATATACATATATTAATCCTTAGGTAATATCGGACTGTGCGCTTTATATAGTATATTAATACTTATTCACGTCGGGCATTGCCTGGGGGTTCCTTTGGAAGGCCTGCCACAGCTGTTGCCGCTGTGCCTGGATCTGCGCCTGCCAGAAAGACGCGCAAAGTGGCGAATTTGGCAGGGCTTGTTGGTGAATCCTTACGGGCTTCAAATGGTGGGGCATCTCCAGGAGCAGTTTGCGCGGTGTTATCGTATTGTGCCTAGGTCTTGAGCCGTTGCCTTGTGGGTTTCACTTGTATGTGCGCTTGCAGTATTCGATAAGCGTTCTTATTGTTCCGGAAGTCTTTATTGTGTAAAGGCCTAGCCTCTTTCCATTTACTTCCTTGATGAAGGATAGCGCAAGTATTGCCCTCCTTTCTGATCCCCTGTTGACTTTCATTATGAACGTGCTGCTGTGGTATTGGAAGGGCAGCCTTGGATTAAGCTCTATATATCCTGATTCGCCCACCTGCTTTGCGACTGCGCTTAGCAAGGAGTGGGCAGTGCTGACATCCTTAGAATCCATTGGCTCTGAGGATTCTACAAGTATATATCTGCTCCTTGGCCTAGTTATCAAACAGCTCACCTCCGAACAACTTTGCCCCATTATTTACTGCAATCATGCTGGCAACTTCGCCCAGCTGCGCCCTTGAAAGGAGTGACTCCTTGTCTTTTGCAAGAGTCACAATTGCTGCCCTGGCTTTTAACTTGTGTATTGCTGAAATTGCCTTCCTTATATCGTGCACTGCCTTCTGACGTTCATGAACGTTTTGCCACAGCAGATACGAAACAGGTATAAGTATAACCTTCCTTGCCTCTGCGGCCTTTTCTATGATCTTTTTGTTGAATTCGTTCCCCTCAAAGATGATTCCTTTCACATCCGGTGATCTTAGCGCCTTTGATAGCGTGTCTGGAGACTTTGAGATCACTATATGTGCAATTCCGCGCTGGTTTATTGTGCTCTCTATTGGCATATCCTTTTCAGAATATATTTTTGCAAAGCCAAGCCTCGTTTGCAGCTGCAAGTCTACCTCAATTTTTGAGAAATCATAGAATTTCATGCCATCTTGCCCTTTATTTCAGAAAGTATTTTTGATACTGCATCTTTTGCCGCTTTTATGTTTGGGCCGTATGCCCCCGCGGCGCATGGATGACCCCCACCAGAACCTTCCAGGATAGGCCCTGCGTCCTGCATCAGCCTGCCTAGGTGCAATGAGAGTTTTTTATCAAGATTTGGAGCCATCCTTGCAGATATTGATGCCTCTTCCTTGTTTTGTCTCCAGAATAGCGCGATATCTGCGCCTAGGCCCATTGCCATCTCTGCAACTTCGCTTGCGTGCATCTTTGTCTCACCATAAATGATTACATAATCGCCGTTTATTTCCACCGTTGATTTGAATATGTCACTTATTTCGTCTGCCCTGATCTGTGGGGGCGGTTTCCTGTCAATGTCATAAATTATCTCTTCGTATTCGCTGCCTATTATTCCGAGCAGCTCTGAGATCTGCCTAAAGGTTAATGAGGTTGCATTTTTGAATTCTGCAGAGTCAGCGATTATGCCGTATAGCATTAGCCTTGCCACATTCTTGCTTGGCGAATGGCTGATCTGCTTTAACACCTCGTAGATAATGCTTGTCGTTGACGTGTATGATTCATCGTTGAAGATTATTGCGCTTTTGTATGGTGCCTTTGGGAATATGTGATGGTCTATAAACAGAACCTGCGCAGTTGAGTCCTGTATCTTGCCTTTCATTGAGCCTAAGGCGTCAAGAGTGTTTGTGTCCAAAACTATGATCGCATCTGGATTTCCCAGGTCCCTGTTTGTTATCTTCTTGTAGCCCAGCTTGTGGAGCATGCGCTCTGCGCTTCTTGTTATGAAATCTGGGGTTGCAATGGTTGCGCCCTCTAGGTACTCTGCGAGAGCTTGCGCAGATGCGACACCGTCCCTATCGCCTATTGAATGAAAAGTTATGGCTACTTCCTTGCCTTTATATGATTCTATTATCTTGCAGAGTCGGCCAAAGTTTATCTGTTCAGTCACTGCGCTCCCTGGGCCTGCCCGGACTTGTATATCTGGGTAATCTTCTCGTTCAGTGTCTTCTCCCTTGCCCTAAGGTCGTTGAACTGCTTTGTCATTGACTGTATTCTTGTGTCCGAAAGCTCTGACCTTTCCTTGAGGTCCTGCTGAGCCTTTTCCTTGGTGGTTTCTACTATGACTCCGCCGACGCTGATGTATACCTTTCCTGTTGCCTTTGATACTTCCGCGTTTGCGCGCTCAAACTCGGCCTTTTGGCTCTTGAGTTGCTCGAGCTGTATAGCATAAGACCTTAGCTGCTCTTGTGTTGTCTGATAGTCCTTGATCATCTTCTCTATTTCCTGTTCGCTCTGCTGCGGCATATGATCACGCTTTTATAAATTTCGTTGTAAATAGTATGTAACGTCATATATTAATACTTGACCCTACTGCGTGATTTGTTGGAGCTAAATGAGGCCTCTCTGATAGAAAGTGAGGTTACAATAAGGAATCTTAGGCTTCCTACTGAAGTACTTGAGACAAGGAGAGCGGCGATAAGATGGTTAGCCCTATCTTTGGGAATAATAAATCCCGGCGAGTCAAGAATGAGCTCTTTGGCAGTTCTTGATGCTCTTGTCCAGTTCCAGTTTGTAAAGAATGCCGATCCCACTGTAAAGGATATGACAGACTACATAAATGCCAACTGGGAGCAGATAAACGAGAAGACGCTTAGATATCACTTGTTGAGGATGAAGAAGATGGGTTACGTTGACAACTCGGGAGGGAAATTCTATTTCAAGCCGCCGGGCACTGGAGACCGTTTTGATCCGTCAAACTGGGCGTCCAAGACCTTTGAGACCAACTATGGGGAGATAGCTGGAAAGGTAAGCCAGGTATTGAAGGACGTGAAGAGCAAAGCTGCAGGCGTTTAGCATGGCGGAAATAAAGGAAATTTATATTTGGATAGCATTCTTCATCATAGTCATGGCAGCTGCAGCGTACATACGATACTTCTACCAACCAGGCATATCTGTAAGCGTGAAGTTCCTTAACAGCTCAAATGCGCAGTTTTATCCTTATGAGAACATAGCAAATCCGATATCAGTACAGAACACGGGATCCGCTACAATTTATAACATGTCTTTTGGACTTTACATGGACGGCAACCTGAGCAGGATTTACAGGATAAGCATACCGCCAGGAAAGGCCGCCACTGTAAACTTCAACTTCACCCCTTCGCAAACTGGCACATACAACTTCAGGTTTGTCGCAGATCCAAGCAGCCTTTACAACATACAGAACCGAAATGCAGCGCAGTCAACCTTAAGCGTTAGCGTTGCAAGCGCTCAGGCTCCAATGCCTTATGCATTATTTAACAAAACGGGTCTGTTAGGAGAGGATTCCTACAATATGTCTTCCTTAGGCTTCAATTTTGCATATTATCTCGCTAATGATGCAGGATCATCGCAATTTCTTCTTACGCCATCGCACGCAATGAACTCATTTCTGTATCCCGCTTTGGGTGTATTCGTGAACTACGGTGCAATAAAGTCAATTTCACTGGCGCATGCGTATTACAAGAACTACTCGCTAGTTTCAGCATGGGTAAGCGGATTGGTAAATCCTTACTCATTCAAAGAGGCAGCAATTGGCCAGGGGCTTAATGTGACATCGATTGGAAACGTTACTGTTGTAAACGTAAACAAGAGTTCTTCAATCTGCATCTGGTATTCAAAAGGCTGGACAAAGAGCCTGGGCTCTTTAGGAGGAGGCAGCTGCGCGCAGTATATAAGACCTTCAAGCTTCTATTCGCTTAATGCAACGTACGGATCAAGATTTGAGTCTGGAAATACTGTTATTTACAACTACACCGGCTTCTACGGCAATTCGATTTATGTGGGGCAGTGGTCAGTCCTGCCAAGCAGGTATTTGCTATTCCAGAGCATAGCAAAAGGTTCAAATTTCACAAATGTGTGCGAAGGCAACATACAGGTAGTATACAATACCTCATACTGCAACACCTACTATCTTGAACCGCACAATGCAATTATTGTTAAGACTAATGCACTTGTAGGAATGTATAATCTTACTGCCTGGATTGTAACAAACAACACAGGACTTGCAAACATATCCGATTCAAACATGAAGCGTATCAGGAATTTCAACGTAACCGGGCAGTCTGCGCAGTTTGTAAGCGGTTTTGTGAATACGTGCACCATAAACAATTACATTGGGTGCTATGGCTCTAACTGGAATTACAGCAAGCTGACTATCGGGCTGATAAATGGGTACAATTCAAGCATAAGCCTTGAGAGCATATCGTGCTATACCTCCGGAACTCCGGTTCTCAAAACACTTAATACTACAATACCTTCTGGCCAATACGCAACAATAACAACACCTTGCTACCAAAATGGCACTGCGTTGTACGGAGTAGCACTTGGGCTAAACGTATACCTTGGACTTGTGTATCAGGAAAATGGCAACACCATGGTGGCAAACGGGGAAGCGCAGTTGGTCAGGTAATTAATCTTTATGAATAATCCGTACGAGTTATTCCTTACCAGGTTCGCTGATTTTACAGACATACAGAAATCCGCATTCAAGATTATTGATGAGGGAAATAACTGTATAATAACTGCACCAACAGGAAGCGGCAAGACAGAGGCAGCGCTGCTCCCGATCCTTGACAGGATAAAGAAACAGGATGGAAAGGGAATATTTGCTATCTACATAACTCCGCTTCGCGCCCTGAACAGGGACCTGATAAAAAGGCTTGAATGGCTTGGAGGCGAGCTTGGAATAGACATTGCAGTAAGGCATGGAGATACTACAATGGGCGAGCGCAGGGCTCAGTCGCTTAACCCTCCACAGGTATTGATAACCACTCCTGAAAGCATGCAGAACCTTCTTTTATCACGCAATTTAAGGCGTGCGCTGTCCAACCTTAAAGTGGTGATTGTTGACGAGCTTCACGAGCTTTACTACAACAAAAGGGGGGCGCAGCTCTCAGTTGCGCTTGAAAGGTTCGAGGAGGTATCAGGGAACTTCCAGAGGATAGGGATAAGCGCAACCATTGGAAACGTTGAAGAGGCATCAAGATATCTTTTTGGCAGCAGGACCCACAAGGTAGTTGAATCACTATTGAAAAAGACTTTTGACTTTACAGTAGACATGCCAGTCAGGCCGGAAAAAGACAACAAGGACTTCAGAGTCACATTCGGACTTGATCTGCAGGCCTATGCTCGGATAGAGAGGGTTGCTGAGCTCATCCGAAGCTCTAGCGCAACGCTTGTTTTTTCAAATACCAGGCAGGCTGTAGAATCCTTAGGCAGCAAACTTATTCAGCTCGACAAGGAACAGAAATTTGGGCCGGTTGGAATACACCATAGCTCTATAGACAAGATCGAAAGGATAAATATAGAGAACGAATTCAAGGAAGGGAGGCTCAAGGCGCTTATTGCCACAAGCTCGCTTGAGCTTGGAATAGACATCGGAAAGATTGATCTTGTAGTACAGTATGGGTCCCCGAAGCAGGCGATAAGGCTTATACAGCGCGTTGGAAGGGGAGGGCATCGTGAAGGAGGGGTGTCAAAGGGGATAATAATAGTGCATAATCCGCTTGACGGGCTTGAAGCCCTGGCGATAGTGGCCTCGGCAATCAACTCAAAGCTTGAAAAGCAGCACATAGAGAACTGTGCACTTGATGTGCTTGCAAACCAGATAGCTGCAATGTCACTGGAGTATGGAACTGTAGATAAGTCAAAGGTCTTCCAGATTGTGAGAAGGGCTTACCCGTATAGGGACCTGAAGGAGGCCGAGTTTGAGCGCGTGCTCTTATTGCTTTCAGACCTAAGGCTGATAGCCTATGAGAAAACAAACATCATCAGGCGTGGGAAGGGAAGGCAGTACTTTATCAAGGCGATAAGCGTAATACCCGATTCGTCCAGGTTTGTGGTAAAGGAGGCCTCTGACAATAAGATAATATCGACACTTGATGAGGAATTCGTATATAATTACATAGACGACAGCGCGGTCTTCATAACTAAGGGCCTTCCTTGGAAGGTGCTTAGCGTTGAGGAAGATGTAATTTATGTGGAGCAAAGCCATGACCTTACAGCCGCAATACCTGATTGGGACGGAGAGGACATACCGGTATCAAGAGATATTGCGGAATCGGTATTTTTGAGCTTTGCAGGCTTTTCCGACAAGAAATTTATGCAGCCGGACACTATGCAGTTGCTTTCTGACTTTGTATCTTCGCAGAATGCTTTCTTCGTACCTAAAAAGGATATAGTAATGGTAGAGGAGCTGGAGAACTGTGCACTTGCATACGTTCCACTTGGAAAGCAGGCCAATGAGTACCTTGCAAAGGTTCTTGCAGTGATGGCATCTTCGTTGGCAGGCAACAGAATTAATGTAAAGGCCACACCGTACTGCTTGATTTTTGATTACAGTAATGTTATGAGACGTCCGGATACGGCAAAACTGCTTGAAGCCCTGAAGAATATTGACTTCGGGAGCACGAAGTTGATAGCGGCTTCGGACCTTTTCAGGTATAAATTTATCCAGGCTGCAAAACTTTTTGGGGTTGCGGAAAAGAAGGCCAAGATAACAAAGGGCATGGCCAGCAGGATAATAAGCTTCTATGAAAATTCGCCGATAAACGATGAGACGCTGCGCGACCTGTATAAAAATTATTTTGACATACAAACCGCAAAGGATTTTGTGGAGAGCCTTAGCAGTGGATCGATAAAGATACAGAGGGTAAAGAAATCCGGATCACCACTGTCCAGAGAGATACTTCAGGCAGTTTATAGGTATGGCGAACTCCTTTCTACTCCTGAAAGAATATCAGTCATAGAGAAACTCATGGAGAAGTTTGATGGAAGGAGTGTGAAGATGAAGTGCACCTATTGCGGCCATGTATTTAGTGAAAAAATATCGATGAGTAGGGAAAGAAAGATATTTTGCACCTCTTGCAAGAGCCCTCTTGCGGTTATCTTTAGCGAGAAATACGATGAGATAGTGTCTAAGCGGCTTGAGGGAAGGAGAATGACCGTGTCAGACAACGATGCCTACAAAATAATGATGAAGGAGGCCAGTTTGGTAGATGCATATGGAGATCGGGCCCTTGTTGCGTTATCAACTTATGGGATAGGAGTTGATACTGCGGCAAGACTGTTAAAGTATGTAAGAGGCGATTACAAAATGTTCTTCGTGGATGTGATAGATGCACAGAAGAACTTCATAAAAAACAGAAAGTTCTGGAAAATAGATTAGTTGTTATCGCTTCCTGCTTCAACTAGCCCTCGCAGGGCAGGAGAGAGCTCTTCAACTGGTCTGAGAGGCACTACCGATCCGCCAGTTTGCCTTCTTCTTGGCTGCTTAGTACGCTTTATTATCACAACGACTGTAGCTTCATGTTCATGCTTGCTGTTGTCAATATACAGCAGCTTGTCGTTGAAAAATCTCCTTGAGCGGAAATCTACCAGGGTATGATGATCGCCTTGCCTAACAAGTGCCCTCTCCTTGAAAGGCAGTTTGTGCCATTCGGCTTCGTTTACTGCCTCAAGCCTGCCGCTTCTGTAATTTATCCTGTAATGGCCGCTTGCTTTTGCTGGAACGTCGCTAACGTAGATTTTCTCGCCTTCTAGCATCCCAAGCAGTTCGGGATTTGACTTTGCCAGTTTGATTACTTCGCGCATTGTGGCTATCTTTCCGCTGTGCTGCTTTGCCAGCCGGACTGATTCTTCGTAGTCGCCCCTGTTTTCAAATATTTTTGCCAGTACTTCGTTGGTCTTTATCTCTTCCTCAAGTTTCGCGGGCTCTGCCATGTGCGGCATAAGTCCATGCGGCACTCCGACTAGGCCAATTGAACTGCCGTGCACTGGAATAGTATGCATGGCTGGGCGCCTTTGGCTAACTAATTCTAGCTTATTCCAAGCAGGTGTTGCGGCTTGAGGCCTTCTTGTCCTTTCCATAATAGGATTAGCTCCTGGTATTGTATTTAAATGCTATCTGCGAGTTTTCGACGGTTATTATGCAGTTGGCATTGCTGCGATGGGGCTATCGCTGTGCAAAAGCATCGCATCAACAACCCTGGCACCCTGCTGGAGGTGCATCAGCCTTACCCCACTTGCGGCCCTTCCTGTGACCCTTATCTCGCTTATTGGGAAGGTTATGCTAACTCCAAGGGAATTTATGAGCACAACTTTGTCCTCGTTGCTAAGGAAGAGCACTTTCTGGACGTTGCCGGTCTTCTCGTTCACCCTCAAGTTGATCACGCCGCCGCCTCCCCTTCCCTGGAGCCTGTACTCAGTTATGTCAGTTATCTTTCCATAGCCATTTTCAGTGATTGTCAGTATGCTCCCAGTCTCGTTTGCAGCAATGATGTTTCTTGCTTCGTCATTTTGTGCTAGCCTGATGCCCCTTACTCCGATAGCATTCCTGCCGATATACCTTAGGTCTGACTCCGGGAACTTTACCGACTTGCCTGCCTTAGTCGCAACGATGAGATTATTCTTGTTGGAATATAGTATGACGTCTGCTATCTGGTCGTTAGGGTTAATTGTTATTGCCCTGACCCCGTTTGCCCTTGGCTTTGAGAAGAGTGATGCCTTTACTTTCTTCACCAGTCCCTTTAACGTAAGGAAGGCGAGTTGGGAATTTTCAAACTCATTTACGTTTAGTACCTTGATTATCTTCTCCTCTTTTGTATCCACAAGGTTGACTATCGCCTTTCCTTCCGAGTATCTGCCGCTTTCTGGGACATTGTATGCCTTAATCCAATAAGCCCTGCCTGCGTTTGTCATGCAGATTATGAAATCCTTGTTGTTGCAGGTTAGGATCTGCTTTGCGTAGTCCCCTTCCTTTAAGTTAATTGATATTATTCCCTTTCCTCCCCTTCCCTGCTCTTTGTAATTTGCAAGACCAAGCTTCTTTACATAGCCGTTGTTAGTAAGTATGACCGTAACCTTCTCGTTGCTTATTATGTCCTCGTTGGTTATCTCCGGTCCTTCTTCCAGGTACTGTATCTGTGTCTTCCTTGGCCTTGAGAACTTTTTCTTTATCTCTGATGTCTCCTCAATTATTATTTTGTCAATGGCTTGTGGGCTCTCTATGACACCGTTGTAGTACTTCACCTTGCTTTCCAGTTCGGACTTTTCCTTGCCAAGTGAATCGTTTTCGAGATGAGTCAGCCTGCTAAGCTTCATTTCAAGAATTGCGTTGGCCTGCTTGTCAGTCAAGCTGTACTCGTGCATAAGCTTGCTTCTTGCCTCGCTCACTTCGCCGCTCGCCTTTATTGTTGTAATTACGGCGTCTATTTTGTCTATGGCAATAAGCAGTCCCTCTACTATATGTAATCTGCTCTTTGCAACTTCAAGCTCGAACTTGCTTCTTCTGAGAATTACCTCCCTCCTGTGAGTTATGAATGTGTCTATGAACTGTATGATCGTTAGGCTTTTCAGGCTCTTTCCCACTACTGCAAGGTTTATTATAGGGAACGTGACTTGAAGCTGTGTATGCTTGTAAAGCATGTTCAGGATCTGGTTGCCGTCAGACTCGTCTTTGAAATCGATCACTATGCGTATTCCTGCCTTATCGCTCTCGTCCCTTATGTCCCTTAGCCCTACGATGATCTTATCCCTTGCAAGCTGAGCCATGGTTTGCATAAGATTGGACTTGTTTACATTGTAGGGGATCTCTGATATTATGATTTTATTGTGCTTTGAATCGATTTCCGACTTTGCCCTTATGCTCAGCTGTCCTCTTCCGTACTTGTAACCATTATATGCATTTTGCGACATTAGAGCTATGCCGCCAGTCGGAAAGTCTGGCCCTTTTATTATATTGAGCATGTCGTCCTGGGTTGACTCCTTGTTTGTAATGCGGTAGGTTATCGCGTCGCAGATTTCCGCCAGATTATGTGGTGGTATGCTTGTTGCAACGCCTACGGCTATTCCCGTTGCGCCGTTGATAAGAAGGTTTGGGACTTTTGATGGAAGAATGATCGGCTCAGTTTCAGTATCGTCGAAGTTTGGTACGAACTCTACTGTATCTTTGTCAATATCTTCGAGTATCTCTTCGGCCAGCTTTGTTAGCTTAACTTCGGTGTATCGCTGAGCTGCTGGCGGATCCCCATCGATTGACCCCATGTTACCTTGTCCTTGCACAAGAAGATAGTTTGTGGAGAAGTTTTGCGCAAGCCTTGTTAACGCGTCGTATATTGCGGCGTCGCCGTGTGGGTGGTATTTTCCCATTACCTCTCCGGTAATTCTTGCGCTCTTTTTGGTGGGCAGGTTGTTGAAGTTCTTGAGATTGTACATGCCGTATAGTATCCTTCTTTGCACCGGCTTGAGACCGTCTCTGGCATCAGGTATGGCCCTGCCTATAATGACGCTCATGGCGTAATCTATGTAGCTCGACTGTAGCTCGTCTTCCAATGAAATCGGGACTATCTCTTGCATAATTATACATCCAGCGCTCTGACCGATTCTGCATGCTCGTGCAGAAACTTTCTTCTCTGCAGTACATCAGTTCCCATAAGTATGCTGAACAGCTCCTCTGCCCTTTGTGCATCCACTATAGTGATTTTCTTGAGCTTCCTGTTTTCTGGGTTCATTGTCGTCTCCCAGAGTTGGTCTTCGTTCATCTCTCCGAGTCCCTTGTATCTTTGTAGTCCATCAAACTCGCCGAGCTCCTTTCGTTTTGCCTGTAGCTCTTCATCACTGTAGCAGTAATAGAAGGTCTTGCCTTTGGTTATCTTGTATAAGGGAGGTATTGCTGCGTATACGTAACCTTGCTCGATGATTTTTTTCATGTATCTGTAGAAGAATGTAAGGAGCAGTGTCCTGATGTGGCTGCCGTCGACATCTGCATCGGTCATAATGATTATTTTCTTGTACCTGATGTTGTCAGCGTTGAATGTCTCGTTTATTCCTGTTCCGAATGCAGTTATCATTGCCTTTATTTCTGCATTGTCGAAAATACGTTCATCGCTTGCCTTCTCAACGTTGAGTATCTTTCCCCTGAGTGGGAGTATTGCTTGTATGTTCTTGTCTCTTCCCTGCTTGCTTGAACCTCCTGCGCTCTGTCCTTCAACTATGAATAGCTCTGCCTTTTCTGGGTCATCTATCAGGCAATCGGCAAGCTTACCTGGCAGTACTGCGCTCTCGAATATTGACTTCTTCCTTGCCATCTCTCTTGCTTTTCTTGCGCTCTCCCTGGCATTTGCAGCAGACATAACTTTTGTAACAAGCGCTCTTGCTTCTGCGGGATGCTCCTCGAAATATCTTGAAAGGTATTGGTAGACCTGCCCCTCGACTATGCTCTTTATGTAAACGTTTCCGAGTTTTTCCTTTGTCTGGCCTTCGAATTCGGGATTCTGCATCAGCACGCTGAGCACCCCACACAGTCCCTCCCTTGTGTCATCTCCGGTTATCTTAAGCTGGCCTTTAGGATTGAGCTTGTTTTTATCGATATAATTGAGTATTGCCCTTGTTATTGCTGCATGGAAGCCGCTCAAGTGAGTTCCTCCTTCTGTTGTCTTTATGTTATTTACAAACGGCTCTATCTTTTCATCATATGAATCAGTGTACTGGATTGCAAAGTCGACAATGGTATTGCCTTCCTGCTTTTTGGCGTTGATTATGCTTGTTACTGTATTAGCGCCCTTTGTTATGTACTTGATAAAATCCTTGATGCCTTCCTGGGATAGAAATACTTCCTCTTCGTGAGTGCTGAATCTGTCATCTATAAGAGTTATTTTTAACCCTGGATTAAGGAAGGTCGTGTATCTGATCCTCTCCTTTAGCATAGATGAGTCAAATGTCTGCACGCTGAATATTTCCTTGTCTGGCTTGAATATTATGCTTGTTCCGTGTTCCTGTGTCTCGCCCATTATCTGTACTTGTGTTAATGGAATGCCCCTGCCGAAATTTTGACGGTATATGTGGCCGTTTTTCATTACGGTTACATGAGTGTATTCTGAGAGAGCGTTTACTACGGTAAGTCCGACTCCGTGAAGCCCTCCGGACACTTTGTAAACGTCGTTGTTGAATTTTGCGCCTTTGTGAATCGTAGTCATGATGACTTCAAGTGCGCTCTTGTTGTACTTTTCCATTATGTCTACAGGTATTCCTCTCCCATCGTCAGTTACCTCTGCTATGTCGCCCTCAGCGTCCTGCGTAAGGTGTATTGTTATATTCTTACAAAACCCGGCAGCAGACTCGTCTACAGCGTTATCTACAACCTCGTAAAGTAAATGGAGTACGCCGGCCGCGCTGGTAGACCCGATGTACATACCAGGCCTTTTGCGTATGCCCTGCACGCCCTCAAGGACCTGAATTTTTGATGCGTCGTAGCTATCAGTCATTGATTCCATCAACATCAGCAATAAAGTAACTGTATACAGATGGGTTATAAGTAATATAAACCTTTTTGCGAGGTTTTTCCGACGACAAATAAACGTCGTGATTGCTTTTTGCCCTCGGAGGGAGGTTTCGTTTTCTTATTTGGGCTTGCCATCTCTTTTATAAGTTATTTGAGCAAAATAGGAGCATGGAAAGAAAGAAAATTGTTATAATTGGGGCTGCAGGGCGCGATTTCCATAACTTTAATGTACTATTTAGGAATGCGCCAGGGTATGAAGTTGTAGCTTTTACTGCTGCCCAGATCCCTTATATCTCAAACAAAGACTATCCGAAGGAGCTTAGTGGAAAGCTATACCCCAAAGGCATCCATATCTATGATGAGAGCGAGCTTCCCAGGCTCATAAAGGAACTGTCGGTAGATGCGTGCATACTGGCTTACAGCGACCTTCGCTATGAAGATGTAATGCACAAGGCCAGCTTGGTCAACGCTTGTGGAGCCGACTTTTGGCTTGTTGCGCCAAGGAGTGCAATGATAAAGTCGAGCAAGCCGGTTATTGGTGTGTGTGGAGTACGCACCGGAGTGGGGAAGAGCCAGACTTCAAGATACATTGCAAAATTCCTTAAACGTGCTGGATTGAGAGTTGCGGTAATAAGGCACCCTATGCCGTATGGGGTGCTTAAGGATCAGATTGTTGAGCGTTTTTCGAAGCTTTCAGACCTTGACAAGTACAAGACAACAATAGAGGAAAGGGAGGACTACGAGCCACACATAAAGAACGGATTTGTAGTTTATGCCGGAGTGGATTACGGCAAGATACTTGAGAAGGCTGAAAAGGAAGCGGACGTAATACTTTGGGATGGGGGAAATAATGACGCCTCATTTTACAAGACTGACATGCTTATTGTTGTGGCAGATCCGCTCAGGGCAGGCAACGAACTTACATATTACCCAGGAGAGACTGTGGCGCGAATGGCAGATATTTTGCTGATAAACAAGGTAAACTCAGCACGCCCTGAAGAAGTTGAGCGCGTAAGGGAAGACCTTTCAAAGATAAACCCAAAAGCCAGGATAATACTTGGGAAATCTGAAGTGCTGGTTGACAACCCAAGGCTCATAAAGGGCAAGCGGGTGCTTCTTGTAGAGGACGGTCCTACAATTACTCATGGAAACATGGCATTTGGCGCTGCGACTGTTGCCGCGCAGCAGTTTGGCGCTGGAGAGATCGTAGAGGCCAGGAAGTATGCAGTAGGTGCCATAAAGGATACGTTTGCCAAGTATCCAAGCTTGAAGACGGAGCTTCCTGCCATGGGTTACAGCCCAAAGCAGATACGGGACCTGGAAGCTACAATAAATGCCGCTGACTGCGACTGTGTGGTATCTGCAACCCCAACTGACCTCAAGCGCCTGATAAGCCCTAATAAGCCCATAGTGCAAGTTACATATGAACTTGTGCCTGTAGGCAGGGAGCTTGATGCGAAGCTTGAGGCTTTCGTGAAAAGCATAAAAAGGTAGTCGTACATTCTAATATTCCTGTGGACCCATAACTCAGCTTGGTCAGAGTGGCTGGCTCTTAACCAGCAAGTCGAGGGTTCAAATCCCTCTGGGTCCGTTTATTTTTCAGACAAGTAATCTCCGTCAGCAAGCGTTGTTACAAAATAACAACAGTTTACATGAATATTGCTAAAATGTGATATATTTAAATAGGTGGAGAGCCATAATATATTCAGATAGAGGGACCTATGTAGAGATACCTTAGCTTATGAATATTAATATTTTAATGCTGAATATATGAGTTATTAGTGATAAATATGGTAAAATTGTTATCTAAAAAAGCAAAAAAGGCTGTAGCCAAGAAGAGTGTTAAAGTAGCTAAAAAGGTAGTACATAAAGTTAAATTACTGAAGAAAACAGTTAAGGCAAAGAAGGTTATAAAAACAAAGAAGTTATCTAAGACGCAGTTATTGAAGAAAATTAAGGCCTCTTCTGTTAAGAGGGCCGCTAATGCTAAAACAAAGAAACTCATGGCCCAAAAGCTT
>JAGWHH010000050.1 GCA_028866935.1 Microcaldota archaeon
CTTGCCAAAAATAGGTTAATCGGACTGAAAAAGGTGTCAATTCACATCTATTCATGCCTAATTGCATATCTCATGACTTATCTGATGTGATAGGTCATGCAGATTGACGATGGTGGTTGTATGTAAATGTCAAGTCCCTAAAGTTTTAGAAAGCTAGAGATATATAAACTTTGATATTAAAGCATGGAAAGTGATATAAGGGACCTTGTATTGCAGCCCTACATAATAGAGATTTTGAAAGAGCTGCAATCTCCAAAAAGGTTCAAGGACTTAGAAGGTAAAATCACTACAGGCCAGACACTATCTGTTAAGCTGGCACACCTCAAAAAGGCTAAATTGATAGAGATTGTACCTATAATGGTAAACAATCGCTATGCAAATGGGTATAAAATTTCTAAAAGAGGCATAAAACTTATGAAAGCATTGGAGAAAATCTAGCTATTTCTTTAGAAATTCTACTATTCTGGGGTCTGTGAGTATATGTCTCCTTTCAATGGGTCTTCTTAGTACTATTCCCCTTAGTGTAGTGCATCTTGATAGCGCAACGTAAAGCTGTCCGTTTGCAAAGGTACCGCCCCCTATATCAATTATCACGTTCTGAAATGTCTTACCTTGGCTTTTATGTATAGTAACGGCCCAAGCAGGCATGATTGGGTATTGAGTGAAGCTTCCAGCACTCTTAGGCAAGAGCTTGCGCACCTTCTGGTCATAGGAGAACTTGAACATGTCCCAGGTGTTAGGGCCAACTTCGACCTCAGACCCGTCACTTAATTTTACTATTATAACGTCCCTGTCTGCTATTCCTTGGTTTATCCCTATTACCTTACCGACACTGCCATTTACCCACCTTTCAGCCCTGTCGTTATTTAACATCATTATTTGCATACCCTCCTTGACTCTTAAGACCTCATCTGCTGGTAATATCTTCTTGTCAAAATCGCCATCCAAGGTGGCATTATACAAATGCTCCACAGAGCTTAGCCTTGCAAGCTCTTTTGTATTGATTTCATCTGCAACCCTATTGGTTGTTGTTAGAGTTATATACACTTTTGAACCATCAGGGACAAATTCGGGTTTGAGCCTCAGATTCAGCACATCAAGCTGCTCTGCTGTTATGGTATTATTGCGTATAGCATTCAGAAGCTCAATAAAATACTCCTCAGTATGCCTATGGTGCTTCTCAAGCTCTATAGACTGCATGCTGAGTTCTCTAAAAGAATTTGAGTCAAAGAAGTACTGGCTTCTGTAAGGGCCCTTAAACATCTCTTCTTCATCCTTTGTCACTACTGGGGGAAGCTGATATAGGTCACCAACAAAGATCATCTGCACACCCCCGAAAGGAAGGGAAGCATCCTTTCCATTTGCCTTCATGAAGGCATCTACACAGTCAAGCAGATCTGCCCTTACCATAGATATTTCATCAATTACTATTGCATCAAGATTAAGGTACATCTGCCTTTGCATTGGTGACAACTTCTTTACCGTGTCTACGGTTATATCTGGCTTAAACCTGAAGAAGGAATGTATTGTCTGTCCCTTTACATTAAGCGCAGCAACACCCGTAGGCGCGAGGACTGCTACGTTCTTTTTTGTAATGGATCTGAAATACTCTAATAGGGTAGATTTGCCTGTGCCTGCCCTGCCAGTTATTAGCAAGTTCGTCTTTGAACCTTCCATTAAGTTAAGAGCAAGCTTGAATTTGTCATCTACCTCTATTGGCATGCCATTTAGAAGTTGGGTTTCAAGATTTCCTTGCATGCTTGATATTCAGCTTATACGTTTTAATCGCTTGCGGTATGTAAAGGGATCTTAATTTATGTATTACATAAACGCGATAGTTATGTATTAACTATGTACTTTTACAGCTCGGCCAAAGCAAAAGCCCATAGAGCTTATAATAGAAATATCCCTTTCTTCATATCGGCCCCTAGTCTCAGAAAAGTCAACTGCCAGGCAAATTTCGGCCCTAAGGCATACTAGCCTGAAGATTTTGAACTAGGCTCTGCCAGAAACTCAAATACTACCATTAAGGCAAGCGAAATGGCCTTAGATGCATAGAAAATGCCTTAAACGCTTTGCTGCGCTAGAATTCGCATTTTTGCGCAAAGAGCAGCCTCTGATCTAGGAAAGATAAAATGTAATACAAAAGTTAAATATGTTGTGGAATAGGATATAACTGTTGAGCGTGGCTAGCAAAGAAGAATTTGAAAAACTGTATCTAGCAGCAAAGGGGCTAGATAACAATGAGGCTTACTGCAAGTACCTTGATGCAGTATATAGCGATTCAGGGCTAAAAAAGCTAACTGAACCAGACAGTCTTTTCAAGGATACAATGGAATCTTTGGCCGAAGGGAGAGACACAGTTGGCATCAAAACACCTCTTATCAGGAAGGACAGAAATAGATACGTTCACGGTCTTAAAAATTTACAGGAGGAAGTAATCAAATTAAAAGGCGAGAACGAACTTAAGCGGTCAGAATCCATCAAACACCTTGAATGGGCCATAGGCATAATCATTCTTTTAGCTACTCTATATTATGTTTATCTATCCACAGTCAAAATGCCTGGCTTGTCAATAACAGAGCTTACGGCATCTAACATAAATATTGTGGGAAATGCGTCTAGTCCTCCTCTGTTAACTTTCATTGTAAGTCCAGGTGGGGAACGTCCCATTAATGGGGAAGTTAAATTCTGGATAAACGTAACAAACCAATCGCAGAATACCTGTACAAATTCAACTTTCTTCTATACACGGCAGATCTGCTCTTACAATGTCAGTGAACGTCCATATAGCGTACCTTGTGGATCAAGCATACCTCCTCTTACCTTGAATACCCCTCCTATCCATTTTACAGTCACCAGTGATATAATTAACCACGAAGTGAAGAACTTCTTGAACGAGACAAGGAAAAACCATATCTCTTCTTGTGAAATTAACCAGAGTGTAAAGGTTTGTGCTTCTTATGAATGCAGTAGTAGTGACCCGTACTGTCTCAAGAATTGTTCAGCATCTACTCCAATCCTAGTTACTTATAATTCGTCTTAAAAGTATGTGATGGAGCATAGGGAGACAAAGATACAAAATTTACGAACTACTTGACTGCCTTATTCTGTTCCGCTTCCATTGAAAGAGCCTCGTTGTGGATCTTGCCTAAGTAGTAGAAGATGGCAAAGGTAATAACCAGGGCAGCCAAGCTTGATGCAAGGCCCAGGAAGGCCCAAGTGATAACTGAGATTCCAGATATGTAGAACAAAAAGCTGTAGCTATTCCAGCCAGTTCTGATTTCAAATAAGATTTGGTGCATTCTCGTACTGGTGATGAACTTGGCAGCAGGCTTTACTATTGAGATTTTAGGCATCTAGCGTCTGCCGCCTCGTATGCGTCTTGGTATATTTGCCGAGTTTATTATCTGCCAAAGTCTTGACATGCTGATCCCAACTTTGTTAGTGATCAGTACGTTTGTCATATGCGGATCCTTTCTAAGCCGTCTGATTTTTGCTATGAGCATAGATTCAGGCCGTACTTTTTGCATTGATCTCTGTTCACACTCTTCGCATAAAGGAACCATTTTACTTGGCTGCTGCTTGCAGATAATACATGGTCTCATAGTATCTCCTCTGGCCAATAATCGTAAGTCAATCCTGGCTCTTGTTGGAAATGAGAAATAAACCTTTGGACTTCATGGCCTTCTAGAACGATAAGTGTTTCTGGATGCTCAATTTTAGTCCAAAGGAAATCTATACGATCTCCAGAATGCAGTTTAGAAGCGTGTTTGGAACTGAGACCGAAAGAATATCTTTGCTTTCGTTTTATGAGATATATTTTTTCCATTTTTACACCGATACCTCAAGTTCTATGTCAGGGCCGTAAGCCATAAGCTCGATGGGATATAGCTTGCGCTTCAGCTCGGCCTTCTTTACAAACAGCAAACGTTTGAAACGCTCCATTGATTCGTGATAACTCGGATCTGATATGTTCTTGAGATATTGGGACTCCTTATCGGCCAGGGCATAAAGCTCAGCGAAGACTTGATCAAGGGCCAGGTCTGTTTGCGTCGTCATATAATCAACTCCACAGAAAATATCCAAGGAAGTATCTGCGACCTACCAGGTATCCAGCAATCATTCCAGGTGCTAGAAGCTCAAGGGCCGATAAAGCATTTGAGTGAATGAGGATCCAGAAGAACCAAACGAAATAAACTAGGCCAATGATGGAAAGCACCATAAGGCCCGCAGTCCTTGCTGAGAAGGTGCTCATCTCTTCCCAGGATCTTTCTTCCAATGCAAATCCCGCAGAGAATGCGAATAGGATTATGCTCGCATAGTACAACATGCTGAGCGCAGACTGGCCTGTAAGAAAAGGCAGCAGATACAGGCTGATTGCGCAGAATGCATTAAGCAAGAGGGCGCAGCTTATTCCTATTAGCGCAAGGTTCTCCATCATTCATCATCGGTTGGGTCGCTGTCGAAGTCGTCGCTTTCATCGTCAATTTCTTCTTCGTTGAAATCGTCGCCTTCTTCATCCTCGTCGAAGTCGTCGTCTCCTGGCTTTGGCTTTGGTTTTCGTGTGCTTTCAAGCCTTGCCTTCCTTTCTGCCTCTGCCTTCAGCCGTTCCTGTTCATTGAGTTTCTGCTCTTCTGTCTTGGCGTGAATATTTTGCTTCCTGGCCCGCATCGCTGCCATGTTCTCTGCCGTCGGCTTTGGTCTGGTTAATTCGAGGATTTTTGCCTGGGCCTTGCCACGGTTCGGTATCGCTGCTATCTGCTCGTCAGTTAAGCCCAGTTCCTTGAGCTTTGAGATTTGTGGTTCAGTTATTTTTTCGTTTGGATCCATTCATTCACCTTTTGAATATCGTTTTGGCTTTGGATGATCTTTGTAATAGCCAACTATACGAGAGATATGCCCACAATTGGAGCAGCTAAGAACCTTATCGTTGCTTTTTGTGTTGCGTTTGTAAGGCCCTTTCGTAGTGGCGTTCTTGCAAGTGCATGGGCACCTTTCTATCAGTTTTGTCATGCAATTTTCACACATTTGATTTCCCCTCTTGTTTTTGCTCTGGACGGCGGTATGCTGGATTTAGCTGCTCTGGTGGAAGCAGCGTGATGCTTATTACATTCTCTAGAAGCACAACGTAACGCTGCTTTTGCGCTGGACTCTCGAACTCTATATGGGTTTGATTTACTCCGATGCAATAGGCGATGGTGCGGTGCTCTGTTCCTCTGGTGGTGCGCAAAGTCACGATAACGTATTTTCCAATGAAGTCGTCATACATTGTTGTCTCCCTCTTCCATGTGATCCAGGCAATTCTGGCACATCCATTTGCCTTTGAACTCCCACATGTGGCCCGTTTCTCCGCACATTGGGCACCTTCCATCAGCCTTCAAATCCTTGGGTGGTTTCTCAGTAGAATTCTTTGTAGAAAATCCTGGTAAATTTTCTTGCTGAGGAGAAGCCTTTGTGCTGTCAACTTCAACCAGGGTGGGCTGTGACCAATTTTGTGATACATTTCTCCTCTGATGAGAAGTATAGAGAAGTATATCGCTATCTGGCTTATTTTGACCTGTTTCTTGCCTTTCTACTATACTTCTATATACTACTATACTGCTCTTTTTTAATATCGTAATTTCGTCGTCAAATAAAGGCCCACTTATAAAAAGAGGGGGTCTCATTTGAGCAGTATATTGGTATACCGAAGTATACTTCGTCGTTTCATTAAAATCGAATCTTTGGCTCAATTTCATGTATCTTTTACCCTTTAAAGTAAGGGCTACTCCACGGCCTTTTGAATTGTCAATCAGCCCAAATTCATTGAGCGTTGGATAGTAGTTCTGCTTAATATTTTGGGCCGATACTCCAAGCGACTTGCCAAGCTCCTCGCTGCTCTTTGCGCCTTTGCTTAGGATCAGCATTAGGCTCACAAATTTATCGTTTATGCTTACATCAATCTCCTTGACCTCCTCAGGCAGCAGCTCATCTCTTTCCCTAAGGCCAGAGATGTAGCTATAATACTGGTTGATCTCCACCATCCTGGTAATGAAATCAGCAGCCATCGCAACATGCTCCTTAAGCACTACAAGCTGAAACGTCTCGTTTACGGAATGCCTGAAGGCTGCATACGCAACTGCAATCCTGGTTATCTGCTCCCTAAGGCCCGCATGAATCATCGGGAAATCAGACGAGATGTAGCTCTTCATCTCTATTGCATTCTCTATTATTGCAGCCTTGGTTTCCTTACCTATCAAGATGTCTTCAGGCTTAAGGCTCCATGCCCAAAGTACGTGCCTGCGATAAACATCGCTGTCTATCGGCCTTTCTTGGTTTACTGAACTTATGTACCTCTCAGCATCAACGTCATTGGTTCTAAACGGCACAAAGATGTCCCATCTAGTGAGATCAGGAGAGTTTGCAAATACGTGGGTATCCTTCAGCCCTTCTATCTTGAAGAGATAGTTTTCCATCTCCTTGCTTGGGTTCAGCGCAGCTATCAACCTAAGTCTGCAAGCCCTTTCACCGCTTACGGACTTAGCTACTTTGATCCTTCCCTGCGCCAGAACTTCACGGAATTGGCCCATCTCTTCTTCAGTGAGCTTCTGCATTCCGTCAATAAGCACAAGGCCCCTATCATTCAGAGGGAGCTTGCCCCAATATATTACCCTCTTATCATTATCAACCGCATAAACGAACCCAGCTCTGGAGGAGGTTTCCGCAACCACATACTCTCCCAGGTTGTAATGGGCAAAGCTGATATCCTTCTCCTGTTCGCTCTTCGACGTTTTAGAATCCCCATAAAGCACTTCGTGGATTGCTCCCCTCATCATAGATCCTGTGAACGGGTTTTTGTATTCCAGAGGTGAATGCAGAACCAGATTATGGCCCTCCTTTGCAAAATCTCTTCCCACCACATCTGGAGCTATCTGTTTTTGGATTATCGCTCTGATAGTCTCATCATTACCAAATATCGTCCTGAATTGTGCATGTTCAGCAGAAGCTATCTTTATGTACTGGGCCTCATCTTCTAGAGGCACAATCTTCTCAGCGTCAAAGAAGAGATCTCCACCTTCCTTGAAATTTTTCTTGTTGTGGGGCTTCAACCTGACCATTGCATAGACTACAACTATCCTTGCGTTAGGTGAAATCCCGCAATAAACAGCATCCCAGCTTTTGCTCTGCAATGCTGCGTAATCTTCGCTTGTTCCTGCCTCGATATTTCTTGGCAGCTCTCTTAGATATATGTTGGAATAGTCCACCCACTTACTTTTTTCGTTGTCAATCTTCAGAGACTTGCGCTTGCAGTTCGGACATACAATTGGCTCCCCCTCAAGTTCTATCTTCACTTCCAATGCAGTACCGCAGAAAGTGCATTTGTAATACCCCACCTGAATCTTTGCAAGCCCTACCTCTTCTCCTTGGATTAGAGCTTCAAATTTTACAAGACTGCCTGCATACTTGACAGCCATCCTGGATAGTTTGATATTATGTGCAAGCAACTCATAAAAATCAATATTCGGAAACTTTTCCATTAGTGCTCTGAATATCTGGCCTTCAAGGAGTTGCTTTCTTTCTTCATCTTCAAGTTTAACCTTCTCGCCTTCATTGAGAGACTTTAACTTGGTGCCAAGTTCTCCATTGAGTATTATGTCCAGGATTAATTGATCGCTCATATCTTGAACACCCCACTTGCCGTCAACGGCCTGCCAGTTATCAGAACCTTTTCTCCAGGTATCTCAATACCGAGATATTGATCTGGCTGCCTAGGCTTTCCAAATTGCTTTTCAAGAAGCTCCAATGTAGGATCCACTACCTGGTTGTTGTATACACACCAGGCATGTTCTATCACATGCAGAGATCCACCGAATGGCCTTCCAGAAAAGCCTTCACAATATACCACCCCACTCTTGGATGCAACTCGTGCCAGTTCCTGCGCATTGAGGAAGCAGCCCTGCTCGACAAAGCCAGGCAGCTTAATATTGGCTATTCCAGGAATAGATCTTAGCGGGATTCTTCCAGTAAATACGACACCACGCTTGAGGATCTCGCCGATCTTTACAGTGCCTTCTCCGAACTCTCCCCAAACTGTGTACATCCCCTGCTTTTTATATTTCTTTAACTGCTCTAGAATATTTACAGAAATAGCCACAGTTCTCGGTTCTTGGTTCATTGGTTCAC
>JAGWHH010000051.1 GCA_028866935.1 Microcaldota archaeon
TTGCAAATCTGCTGGAATATACGATGTGATGTTTTGAACTTTGACGATGGTGGTCCTATGTAGATGTCAAGTTCCTAGCCTTAACATTTTTAGCAAGGTATAAGAACCACTAGCGTTCAATCATCAGCAAGCTGGGGAGCAGCATGGCAGTATATGTCAAATCCAAACCAGATGTGGAGAATGCACGTGGCCGCACAGTTACTTGGTACCAGATCCTCCACAGGCAGCAGGTTAACTATGACTTATCTTTACATCAGGCAGAAAAAAGGGGAGCAAGGCTACTGGGCCCTGTCGACATGCCTGCTTTTCTTAGGCGCCATGCAACAGAGTTTGAAGCTACATGGCATTTCAACAGGTTCGGGCGCGCGATGTTCTACATTTCAGACGATTTCATAGTTCCGCCAGGCTATTACAAAATAAACCCTGAAGGAAAGACTTTCGAAGGGATGTTCGAGCGCGTAGACGGAAAAGATATCCACAATATGCCTTTCCAGAATAGGGTTTTCGTAGGAGAGAAAGGTCCATACCACCAGTTAGTCAATGTAATTGCAAGCGGATTTGATGGCTGCAGAATAGGGATATACACCGATGTTATCCCCCGCTTCCCAATACCAATAGTGGTAACTGCAAAAGAGATGAGCCCAACGGCAGCGTTTCACCATGCCCTTCGCAGTGATGAAAGGATAAAAGCCTTGCCAGTGTATGATGACCAGCAAGAGAATACAATATACCCTCCTGTCATCTCGAACAAGGGTCGCCCAAATGAGACAAAGAAACGACATCACGAACCAACTTAGCACCGGGCCTGTGGCAGTGCTGGTCCAGTCTACTTCTTATGAAGGTGCACTGGAAAGTGCAAAGATTATTGCTGGAAAGGAAAAGCTCCTAATAGCGATAAACTACAGTTACGCGATCAAGCAAAGGCTGATTCCTGCATACCTTAACGCATACCTTCGAATGAAAGAGAACGTCATGCAATCAAATTCGCTCTCAATAGAGACCATGCTCTTCATAGCAGGGAGCATGAACATCGGCAATGCTATCAAGAAGGTTTCAGCAAACAAAAACAGGTTCATGATATTTTCAGAAAGCAAAGAGCTTGCAAATAGGCTCATAAAGAAGTGCGGACTAAAAGAGGTACACAGGGTCAGTCTTTCTCTAGACCTTAACATCGCTAACGAGGTTGCAGTAACTGCAATCAAAGATGATAAATAGACTTTGTAACAATGTACCCGAGCAGCAGGCTGACCACTGCAGTAGAGATCCAAGCAAAGGCAATTGTAATGATTGGGCGTTTTCTAAGGAGGCGCACTTTATAGCTAAGCCCCGCGCCATAAATGCTGAGTATTAGCGTCTGGGTGTTTGATGCCGGTATGCTGAAAAATGTTGCGATCTGCACCATTGCCACTGCTATTGTCTGCGATATCAGCGCGTTAACATATCGCAGTGGCAGTATCTCGTTGCCCATCCTGTTCAGTTCACCCCTGCTCAACAGTATGCTGCCAAATATTATTGCTGCAAGCGTAACCTCTGTAGCATAAAGCGGATCTACTATGTTTGATACAGACGCATAGAGAAATCCGATGGTGTTCGCGCCAAGAACGAACGCTGTGAAAAATGATATCAGAACCAATAGCGGTTTTATTCTGCTAAGCGCCATCCAGACCCTTACCTTTGGCATAAATCTGAATGCAATTTTCATCATTGCGAATGTGACCACTCCCGCAATCAATGCAGACAGTACCCAAAATGCTATCACCTCTACAACGAACGGCATGTTCATCTTGGTTCCATACCCTATGCCTATCCCTATTATGACCATTGTGAAGGTTATGGAGAGCGACTGCGGTACCCGCAGGACATGCGAGATAAGGAACATAAGCATGGTTATCACAAGCGCGAGAGACACCAATGCCTCCGACTGGATGGGCATCAGGCTGAGCAATCCTGCTTTAAGCAGCCACCCTTCGACCAGGAACCCAAGCATGTACCCAATTATCGTAGCTAATATGCCTGTCTTCCTGCCAATTATCCCGCTTGATATTGCAGGCCCAAAGCACGTTGGCATGTTGTTCCCTGAAACAAGCGCAACAAGGAAGAACAACAGAAGGTAAAGCAGTATTGAAACCAAGGAACCACTAAGTCAGTATAGACCTCATCATACTAACTATCATATCAGAAGCATCTTCGCAGCCGTCAAGTACGTCATCAGAAAGATAAGCTATATCCTGCACATAATAGAACGCCCTGAAATCCATGCCCTTCGATTTGTATGCATAGTCAAGCATCGCATCCTTTATCTCATCCCCATCCTGCTCAACTTCCTGTATCTTTGCCCTGAGCTTGTTTACCCTGTCAAGTGTTTCGGCCTTATGCATCTCATAAAGGAGGATAAGCGCCTTGTTTATCAGTACCGTAAGCTTCATCACGTTGTCCTTAACGTACTTGTCAATCTTCTTGTTGCGCCCCTTGTACCTTAGAATCGCACGTGAAAGGTTGAATATGGTGTCGACAATGTCGTCTTCAAGGTTGATAAACCTAAGCATATCCTCCATTATGTTTGGGGCTATTGCGCCTGATGTTATTGAGCTTGAAATATCAAAGACCTCCTTGTCTGCCAGATTCTCTATCTTCCTGAACTTCTCTATGTCTCCAGACCCGCTTAGTATTTCCGGGAGCATGTTGTTCTCTGCTACCGCGTGATCGATAATGCGTTTCCCCCTCTCTATCACGTGCCTCTCCGGGCTCCCGTCAAGTATCCTGTCTAGTATGCGCACGCTATATCCCATCAACGCTAAACTCCGCATTCAGCACCCTATAAATCTCATCAGCCTTCTTCCTGCCTATCTTGTCCACCTCCATCAGGCTCTTAGCATCCGCAGTCATTACTCCCCTCAATGTCCTGAAGTGTTCAAGCAGTTTTCTTGCAAGGTTAGGCCCTATTCCAGGAAGCGAGCTAAGGAGCAGTATCTGCCACTGGTATGTCGTATGGGCTTTCTTTATCCCAAGTATCCTCGGTTCCTTTTTTTCCCCGTTCTGCTCACGGTCGGCGAATTTTGACAGTATTGCAGCAGTCCCTACCGGGTCCCTTGCCCTTATCATCTGCACATTATAGTCTGCATAAAGCTTGACTATCGTGCCTGTTATCACATTTTCGCTTAACAGATGGTCAGACTCCTGCCCTTCAAGTATTAGTATCGGCTTTTCAAAGCCCGCCTTCAGCCTCTCAAGCTGCTCAAAGAGCCTGTTGTCCATAATGGAGCTCTCAAAGTCCCTTACAGTCTTGCGCTCAACACATATCCTATCCGATACAACATAATCCCCCACAGGAAGCTGCGCAAAGCTAAGATTCACTCCTGAACCTGCCAGCGCATCCAGAATCTCAAAATTCCGCTCTCTATTGTCAACGATGATCCGCAGCTGCTGCATAACGAAATATTGTCGTACATATTTTAATTATGTTCTGTGCAAACGTTTTACTGATAAAATGGCAAGAAGACTCGGCGCAAGGAAGCGTCCTGACAGAGAAGTGCACATGATAAAGGAGCAGCTGAAGATAGAGGAAGGGATCTTTGACAGGAAGACAATGATGGCGCTATGGAAGATGTTCAACCATCAAATGATAACGCAGATGGACTACATGATAAAGGGCGGAAAGGAGGCAGACGTCTATCTGGCTGACGGCGGGCCCAATGCACATTCACAATACGTCGCGCTAAAGATATTCAGGGTGGAGACATCCGACTTCAACAAGCGCATGATGTACATATCTGGAGATCCAAGGTTCGAGAAGATAAAAGGGGACATACTTAGCATTGTAAAGACGTGGTGCAAGAAGGAGTACGGAAACTTGATGATTGCAGAGCTCGCGGATGTGCATGCCCCAAAGCCCTACTACTTCAAGGATAATGTGCTTGCAATGGAGTTCATAGGCGATGGCAGCGTTGCTGCGCCGACCCTAAGGAAATACGAATTAAAGGAGCCTGCAAGGGCACTCGATACAATACTAAGTGATATGGAGAAGCTTTATGCAATGGAGCTAGTCCATGCCGATATCAGCGAATATAACATATTGGTGAAGGACGAAGTGCCATACCTAATAGACTTCGGGCAGGCAGTGTCATCCAAGCATCCTAAGGCCGACCAGTTCCTCGAACGGGATATAACCAACCTTCTATACTACTTTGCAAAGAAGTACGGTATTGAGCGAAATAACGACGAGGTCTTTGCAAAAATTAAGGGCACGAAGAGCGCATTCTGAATCTTGAAGAAAGGGTTTTTAATCCTTACGAACAATATAAAATACGGGGAAGTTACGGTAAAGGGATTGTACCAAGGGTCAGTTTAGCGTTAATCCGTACAATATATGGATTCATGTTAATGGGGAAGGTGAAATGGTCGAAACAAAAGCCATTGGTAAGTTACCTAGGAAGGACACGCAGGGCCTCAAGAGCGTCATGAGAGACAGGTTCAGGAAGGCAAGGCCTTACATAGTAGGCACAGTAAGCACTGCTACGGTTGCCGGGTTAGAGCTGCTTCTTGCCACAAAGGTAGGTGGGCCTACTACGGACTTTGCAATCAACATGGCGCTCTTCTCCACTACGATAGGCGCAAAGGCTTTCAAGGATGCGCAGAGGGAGGCAAGGAAGCTTACAAACCTCGAGAAGCTTGAGAAGAACAAGATACGCCTGTCAATACAGACGCGTGTGTCAGAAGATGGCACGTTTGCCCAAAAGAGCGCACTACTTAACAATCCGCACATTGATCCAATGGTACTTGAGACGCTAAAGGAGGATACGGGCTTTAGGGATGACGTGCTTAGGAACCTAGATCACGCAATTAAGGACCTTAGGTGGTGCGAGAATGTCATACTGCTAGCTCCGCAGTCAAAGTCCTACTACAAAGAGATTATAAGGACGATCAGGGCCAAGATGGCTGCATACGAAAAGAACCTTGACGTTCTTGACACCGATACTATGGTAACGCACAGCATCAGGCCTGCAGTAGTTATTACTGAGGAAACGGCAGTGCTGGTAGAAAGCGCGCAGTTGCCCCTTATACCTGTGGTACCGTGAAGCCTCTCTGCTTTAGGCTGTCCTTGTCCATAAGGCTGTATCTGTAGACAACGTCGCCTTTTTCATCTCCCTGCACTACCCATGGCTTTACAAGCACGAGGTCGTTCTCCTTTATCCAGAACCTTCTTTTAAGGCGTCCGGGTATTGAGCACATCCTTTCGCGGTTGTCAGAGCAAAGAACTGAGAATTTAGACGCTCCTTGCGCCTTGACCACTACTCCTATGAGCTCCCCCTCCTTGGGCAGGATAAGGCGGTGTTCTTCAGGCGGTTGTCCCGGTTTTCTAAACATAATGATCAGGAGTTCTTCACAGTATACTTGGCTCCGCAGGCTTCGCACACTATTGTTGTATATCCGCGGTCTATCATCTGGACGTGCGTATCTGGCTTGTGGCACTCCTTGCATATTATATAAAGCTCAAAAAACCTCTTTATCTTCTCGTTAAGGGTTCCTGACTGTATCTTTGTCAATACGATAAGGTTCTGGTTGTCAAAGGTCACAGGAGCTGCAAGTTCCTTTGTAAGGTACTTTGCGATCTCTTCCTTGGATCTTCTTGCAACATCAGCAATTTGGGCTATGTTCCTTACCATTGTCTTGTTTCCCTGTATCATGACGTCCGCCTGAGGTATCTTGAAATCCACTTTTTCCTCAGACAGGCCAGGAAGCTGGCTGAAGGCCCTGTCTAATAATTGTTCATAAGTCATGAAATCATTTCAGCGGTTTTCATATATATAGTTATCATCGCAGGGACACTGGCTGCGGTTTTGAAATATCCTGTTCAATTATCACTGCAGTGCCGTACGCAACTACCTCTGTCATTATCTGGCCTATGTCAGCAGAATCGAACCTCATCTCAACCACTGCATTTGCACCAAGCGCCTTTGCGTTCTCCTCCATGCGGGCTATCGCATGCTCCCTTGCCTCTGATAGCATCTTCGTGTATTCGTCTATCTCTCCGCCAACTATGCCCCTAAGGCCTGCAACTATGTTGCCTCCCAGGCCTCTGCTTCTGACTATTATTCCAAACGTTGGGCCGAGTACTTTTGTTATGCGATTACCAGGCACGTAATTCGTTGTAACTACTGTTAGTTGGGATTCGGGCATTTCTATCAAGTATTTTACAAGCTCAATTTATATAAGGCTGTTGATTACCGATTGTAAGAAAACTGGACAGTGATGCTCTCAGTAACAGTAGCACTTCCCGAATAGAACTGTGGATTGACCTGAATGCTGCTGTTTATTCCTGCAGCTGATGAAGCGCCAAGTGCATATGGTACAGGATAGAAGTTGTAGTATGATGTGGTTATGTTCTGAATAGAAAGTGTCGCATTTCCTGCAAGGGCCTGTGCTTGTGATGTTGCATTTGTCATTGCACTTGCATAAGCAAGCTTTCTCAGGCTGCTTGACTGCTGGCCGGTAAGTGTTGCAGCTGCGTTCGTTATGTGTATTCCATTCACTGCTGAAAGGGCGCCGATTACCTTGCTGAGGTTGTGTATGTCAGGTATTGTAGCTGTTATCTGCTCTTGGGCAACGTACATGCTTGTTGCGTTATACTTGCCGCACGGATAAACAACTCCCTGGGCTGCGCTGCCATTAGAACTTCCAGCTACGCCTGCAGGATAGGGCCCGCATGGATATCCATATGTCTGGTTGTTCAGGCTGTAGTAAGTGGTCTGCATGTTGCTTAGATTGCCATTCACATACCTGTACAGAGACGAGTTAAGCTGCTCAAGTGCAACTGAAAGATTTGCGGTTGCTCCTGCGCCTGTCTTGCCCTTTCCTTGCACATAAAGATAAAGAGTTGCTTGCTGTGGCTGCGCAGATGCGGTTCCTGTTGCGCTTACAGTCACGTACCCTAAGTTGCTCTGCGCTGTAGTTACAGATCCGTGTCCGCTGAGAATTTCAAAGGCTATTATTACCTGGACTACAAGCACAGCAACTACCAGCAATGCGATAAGCATAAGCAAAGAGTCTTTCATGTTAGCACACTACACCTATCTGAAACCTAAATATAATAAGGGCTATCATAGCCATAGGTATTTTATAGGTATTTACGGCGTAATTCCAAAATGCGTATTTTTATCAAAGGGCAGAAACAAACAGCAAAATTCGCCTATTTTCTAATGTATTTAAAACCTTTGCAAGAAACTATATATTGCAGCAGATAGGCGGGAAGCTAGGGGTTTCCCATCCGCAAATCCCCTTCAGGCGGGCCAATGCTACTCGCGTATAATATGGATATGCTGGACCCAGATCAAAGCGTTGATGTCCTGCCTTCAGTGGTAGTCCTTTATATGAATCGGGCCAGGCCGGAAGGAGCAACCCTAAGTATATAAGTCGTGTGTACGTTCACATAACTGTACAAATGGCTATGCTCTGGAGATACAGGACTGAGTGGAGGTTTGGCAACCCTTTATATCTTTATTATGCAACTTAGCTTCTGCTGCATTTACGTGCTGGGTTCGCCTAGAGGTATGGCGGTAGGTTGCTAACCTACTTGGGAGTAATCCCTACACGAGTTCGATTCTCGTACCCAGCGTATTTTTTAAAAAACCTACTGCAAGCTTTGTTTATCGTCGTAACCAGAATCCAACTTATGGTGGGATTCAACCCAACAAACATGTCGGAATTCTATGAGATCAGCATCGGCCTTAAGAATTATAGATTTTCTGCTTCATTTTCAAGATAAAATCTACTTAAAAGAGTGTCATCTAAAGCTTTTATTGCCCTATTTGCACGTACCCTATCTACTCTCATTGAAACATATGGCAAAGTAACTGCTTCAGCTACAAGAGTTGCAAAAAATGCTGGAACTGTAGCAGAGAAAACCCAGAACTTTATCGTGCTAGAAGAACGTAAACAAGCCCTACTTTCTTAAAACTAGAAAGTCTAAGAAATTGCCTAATTAATCTACCAAACCATTTCTTAAGGAAACTATATGGTCAAAGGCCAAAGGTTTACGAGTCAATAACCGCAACCAGTGCACAACGCTTCT
>JAGWHH010000052.1 GCA_028866935.1 Microcaldota archaeon
CAAGGTGCAACTCTATGAACGCCAGAGACACCGAACCAAAAGGAACCCCACGAATTTATTCGTGGGAGGATGTCAGAATGCCCTATCTGCTAGATCAGCTAAAGTTTAAAGAAAGCTGCAAAGTAATAAATTCTTAATTAGTGTTAACGTAAGTGGCGGTATGTTTGAAATCTGAAGCATTCGAGGCAAAAGTAGAATACCTGCAGGTCATGGACGAGAATGGAAAGATAGACCCATCGCAGATGCCAGCAGATCTGGACGATAAGAAGCTGGTTGAGATGTACAAGAACATGCTCTTTGCCAGGCAGTACGATGCAAAACAGCTCAGCCTTCAAAGGCAGGGCCGCGCAGTAACCTACGCTCCGCTTCTAGGGGAAGAGGCTACACAGATAGGCAGTGCAATGGCCATGCGCAAGGATGATATATTCGTGCCTGCATTCAGGCAGCACGGCGTGTTCATAACAAGGGGGCTGCCGCTGGACATACTATTCTTATACTGGAGAGGATTCGAAGAAGGGAACGCAATACCAAAGGAGGTTAGGGGATATGCAAACATGGTACCGGTAGCCACACAGATGCCACATGCCACCGGAGCTGCATATGCACAGAAATACAAGGGAACAGGCGCTGCAGTTGTTGCGTATGTTGGTGATGGAGGCACATCAGAAGGGGATTTTTACGAGGCAATAAATTTTGCCGGAGTCTGGAAAGCGCCACTTGTAGTGATAATAGAGAACAACCAGTGGGCAATATCAATACCCAGGAAGAACCAGACTGCCGCGCAGACATTGGCCCAAAAGGCGGTAGGCGCAGGCATACGCGGGCTCCAGGTTGATGGCAATGATGTTATAGCAGTATACAAGGCAACAAAGGAGGCAATAGAAAACTCTGCGCTGGGCCCTACTGTTATAGAGTGCATAACATACAGGATGGGCATGCACACCACTGCCGACGACCCGACAAAGTACAGGAACGACGAAGAGGTTCAATACTGGCAGAAGAGAGATCCGCTTCTCAGGATGAAGACCTATCTTATGGGAAAGGGCGCATGGACTAATGACATGGAGAACAAGGTATCTGAAGAAAACTCCAAGATAATAGATGCTGCAGTTGAAAAGGCAGAGAAATTCTCTCCAGATCCAAGTGCGATGTTCCAACATGTATACAGCTTTATGCCAGATATTCTCAAGAATGAGCTAGACGACGCCTCCGCGTCAAATTTCTGGCAGGGTGGAAACGAGTGATATTATGAAGGCGAACATGGTAGCGGCGATAAACAACGCACTTGATCTGTCAATGCAGGAGAACAAAGACATAGTACTCCTCGGAGAGGATATAGGCAAGGACGGAGGAGTTTTCAGGGTCACAGACGGTCTGCAGGCCAAATACGGAGCAGATAGGGTGATGGACACTCCGCTTGCCGAATCAGGAATACTTGGAACAGCAATAGGCATGGCTCTAGGAGGGATGCACCCGGTTCCAGAAGTCCAGTTCGCAGGATTCATGTTTTTGGGATTCTCCCAGCTTGTCAATCACGCTTCAAGATACAGGAGCAGGACCAGGTCGATATATCCTGTGCCAATGGTAGTCAGGACGCCTGTAAGCGGTGGCGTCAAGACGCTCGAGCACCACTCAGAAAATCCTGAGGCATACTACTCCCACATGGGCGGGTTGATTGTAGTTGAGCCATCAACTCCGTATGATGCAAAGGGGCTGCTGATAAAGGCCCTAAAGATGCCTGACCCTGTCATATTCCTTGAGCCTACAAAGCTCTACAGGCTATTCAAGGAGGATATACCCGACGAAAGCTATGAGGTGGAGATAGGCAAAGCCAAGCTCGTGAGCGAAGGCAGCGACCTTTCCATAATAACGTATGGTACAATGGTGCCTGTAGTGAAGAATGTAGTTGAAAAGAAGAAGGTAAGTGCTGACATAATTGACCTAAGGACGATTAATCCGTTTGATGAAAATGCGATACTGGTTAGCGCAAAGAAGACGGGAAGGGTCATAATAGTGCACGAGGCATCACAGAACTTCGGTGTCGGTGCAGAGATAGCTGCAAGGATAGCAGAAAAGGCGATATTCGAGCTTAAGGCCCCAGTCATGCGCGTTGCCTCATTCAGCTTCCCATATCCATTCCCAGGCTATGAAAAATATTACATTCCAAATGAAGTAAAGGTTTCGCAGGCAATAGACAAGATAATGTCGGTATAAGCATGAAGGAATTGAAGTTCGTAGATGTAGGAGAAGGCATAACCGAGGGGCACTTCCAGAAATGGCTAGTCAAGGATGGGGAAAGTGTCAAGGAAGACCAGGCACTCGCGCAGATAGAGACTGACAAGGCTGTGGTAAACCTCCCAGCCCCGATCTCAGGAACCGTAAAGCTAGTGGCAAAGGAAGATTCAACAGTGAAGGTTGGAGATACGCTCGCATTCGTAGGAACTGCAGACGAGCTTTCCTCTGCAGAACGCCCGCCACCGCCAAAAATGACATCTTCAATGCCAACGTTCATGCAGCAGCAACCACCAAAGCCAGAGCCAGTAAGCATGCAGGCACAGCCCATTCCGCAGCAGCATGAGATAATGGCAACTCCTTATGTAAGGAAGCTTGCAAGGGATAACAACATAGACATAACAAAGGTAGCAGGTACTGGGCCAGGCGGCAGGATACTTGAAAACGACATAAGGAGCTTTGCCAGCAAGTCGCCTGCGATGCAAAAGCCAGTCCCCAAGTTCTCAGAGGTGCTGGAGGAGAAACACGAAGGGGACATAGAAAGAGTCCCATTGTCACAGACAAGGAAGGCAATAGCAAAGAACGTGGAGATATCGCTTACGATACCTAGCTTCACCCACATGGACATCATAAACGCCACGCACCTATTCAACATAGTCCATCAGGAAAAGCCCAACGCGGAAAAGCTTGGAGTAAAGCTCACCTTCCTCCCATTCATAATAAAAGCTACGATAGAGGCGCTCAAGGAAAATCCAAGGCTTAATGCAAGCTACGATGCCGAAAAGCAGGAGGTAATACTAAAGAAGTACTACAACATAGGCCTTGCAGCTGAGGCCACAGACGGACTTAAGGTGGTTGTAGTAAAGAATGCAGACAAGAAGAGCATAATTGACATAGCAAAGGATATACAGTCGCTGCACGAGAAGGTAATGAACCAGACAATAACAATAGATGAGATGAGGGACAGCACATTTACCATAACCAACGTAGGAAGCCTTGGCGGAGGGTTCCTTGCAGTTCCTATAATCAATGGGCACGAGGCAGGGATCCTTGGCACCAACATAATACGCGACTGGCCTGTTGTGGTTGATGGGCAGATACAGGTAGGCAAGATAATGCCTTTCTCCGTAGTGATCGACCACAGGATTGCCGACGGCGCAGAAGCAGTCAAGTTCGGAAATGCGCTAATTAGATACCTTGAGGATCCAGAGTTCCTGGAAATGCTAGGGTGATGCCATGGTAATGGGCTCACTACCTGAGAACGTTGATGTTGCAGTGCTAGGCGGAGGCGTCGGGGGCTACGTTGCTGCTATAAGGGCATCTGAGCTTGGAAAGAATGTAGCAATAGTCGAAAAGAACAAGATGGGAGGGCACTGCCTTAACTACGCATGCATACCCTCAAAGACAATGATCTACATAGCAGACCTATTTTACGACATGACCCATTCTGAAAAGTTCGGAATCAAGGCAAGCGAAGTAAAGATAGATCCGCAAAAGATGTACCAATGGCGTATGGACGTGTCAAAGAAGCTTGAGAGCGGCGTAGAGTATCTTTGCAAATCAAACGGTATAGAGGTCATAAAGACAAAAGGCACTTTTATCTCTTCAAACCAGATCCAGATGGAGAACGGCGAGGAGCTCGATTTCAAGAAGGCTATAATAGCTACAGGGTCAGAGCCAAAGGAAGTTGCAGGGTTCGGGGCAGACAAAGGCGTCATAGACTATAAGGCCGCACTAATGCTTCAAACGATACCACAGTCAATGTCAATAATTGGGGCAGGATACGTTGCAGTTGAGATAGGAACGCTATTTGCGAAGTTGGGATCAAAGGTAGACATTATAGCGCACTCCGATGTTCTGTCAAAGTTCGATAGAGAAGCAGTTGATCTAGTCAAAAAGAGGATGCAGCAGCTTGGCGTCACAATCCATACAAATGCAACTCCATCATCTCTGCAAGGTTCAACAATAACGCTAAGCAACGGAGAGACAATAAATTCACAAACCATAGTCTCAGCAGTAGGCCTTGTGCCATACACTGATGGACTCGGACTCCAAAACACCAAGGTTAAAACAGATGCTAAGGGATTCATTCTTGTAAATTCTTCAATGCAGACCCAGGATCCTAACATTTATGCCGTAGGCGATGCTGTAGGGGAGCCCCTTCTTGCGCACAAGGCCATAAGGCAGGGGGAAGTTGCAGGAGAGGCTGCAGCAGGACAGAACGCGTCTTATGATAACAAAGTAGTGCCAGCAGTGATCTTCTCAGACCCCGAAGTTGCAATCGCAGGAATACTAGAAGGGCAGGGAATAAAGACAAAGAAGTTCCCGCTCACTGCACTTGGCAGGGCGATAGCGCTTGATAACACCAACGGATTCATAAAGATAGCATACGACGATTCAGAGAACATAAAAGGGGTTGAGATAGTCTCTCCAGATGCAAACGCCATGATCGCAGAGGCCGCGCTCGCAATAGAGATGGGCGCAACCCTGGAAGATGTGGCAGACACAATCCATCCGCATCCCACTTTCTCAGAGCTATTCCAGGAAGTTGCAGGCGCAGCGCTTGACAGGCCAATACACTTTTATTATGGCAGCAAGAAGTAGATCATCATGAAGGTAAAGATAGTAAAAAAGCAGGATTACAAGGAGCTTAAGCCTATTTATGAAAATTTTGAGATATCAGAAAAGGGGGATATCTGCATAGCAATAGGCGGAGACGGCACCTTTGTAAGAGCGGCAAAAGAATACTCGGGACCGATACTTCCGATAAGAAGCGAGGAGTACGGGAGCATAGGCTATTACTCGGACCTGAGCCTTGCCGACATTGATTTTGTCGTGAAGAACCTTAAGAGCAAGAGCTTTACCGTAGAGAAGCTTGAAAACAAGATAGAGGTAGAATATAAGAGCAAGAAATACTACGCAGTAAACGAGGTTCTGCTGCACAACGTGCTTGAGGAAGTCAATTTCAAGATATACGAGATAAAGAATGGAAAGCGGGAAGAGATATACCCGTACACAATGAGTGGAGACGGGATACTTGTAACCAGCTCGATCGGCTCAACTGCATACAACAAGTCTGCCGGAGGCCCTCTCATACTTATACCAAATGCGATATGCCTGACCTTCCTCAATGTGGATGGGCCTTACCGTAATTCAATAGTGGCGGATTCTTCAAAGACGATAGAAATAGAAGTTGTAAAGTATAGGGGCGCCCTCAGGTATGACGGCATAGACATAAGGGAGCTCAAGCCCGCAGAGTCATTCAGGATAAGGGTGTCAAACGAGGAGCTCAAGATAGTCAGGTTCAACAACAAAAGGGAGGCGCTCGCAAAGAAACTTGACCGAATTATCAGAAGCAGAATGACAAAATAACTGCTCCTAGCTAATATAGCCTTTAACCTTCAGTAGTTCCGCATTCAAAATCGCAGCTCCAGCAGCTCCTCTTACCAAATTGTGCCCCAACACTACAAATTTGTAATCCAATATCTTGCATGGACGCAGTCTGCCTACTGTGGATGCCATGCCGTTCTGTGTGTTGACATCCAACTTTGGCTGCGGCCTATTCTCTTTGTCTATGTAAACTACTGGCCTTTGTGGAGCAGATGGAAGCTTTAGCTGCTTGTTGGGCCTGAACTCCTCAAAGGCTCTAATCAGGTCTTCCTTGGTGGCCTTCTTACCAAGTTTTACGCTTGCGCACTCGGTGTGCCCGTACTTCACCGCAACTCTGTTGCACTGCGCGCTTATGCCTATGTCTGCATACTTTATCTTGCCGTTTATCGCCTTGCCAAGTATCTTCACAGGCTCGATCTCTACCTTGTCTTCCTCATCGTTTATGAACGGTATCACGTTATCGGTTATGTCCATTGATGAAACGCCAGGATATCCTGCACCGCTTAGCGCCTGCATCGTTGTTACCATAACCTTCTCCAATCCAAACCTATCATAGAGGGGTTTAAGCGCAAGAGCAAGGTGAATTGTTGAGCAATTCGGGTCTGTAACTATAAAACCCTCCCAGCCACGCCTTTTTCGCTGCTCTCCAATCAGGTCAACATGGTCTGGATTAATTTCCGGTATAAGAAGAGGAACGTCCTGGTCCATCCTGTGGTTCTTCGCATTGCTAGAAACTGCATATCCTGCTTTTGCGAACTGCTCTTC
Source organism: Microcaldota archaeon (assembly GCA_028866935.1). GTDB lineage: Archaea > Micrarchaeota > Micrarchaeia > Micrarchaeales > CABMGC01 > JAJZNA01. The sequence goes on from JAGWHH010000052.1 coordinate 6,388, forward strand.
AACCGGCCCCGCAACTGAGGAATCAAGTGCCGATAGAACTATATCACAATCAAGTTTGGGTTCGCAAGTCTTGATTTCCATGTCTTTTGCGTATTCAGGGATGTCTGAGCTGATGTTCCATCTGGTTCCCATAATGTCTTCGTATCTGCTGCCTGCAGACTTGTCCGAGGCCGCAAGCTCAGTTACCTTGAACCAAGGGTGATCTCCAAGAAGCTGTATAAGGGTCTGGCCTACCATTCCAGTGGCGCCTAATATACCCACGGATATTTTGGGCATGGTTATCTCTTGAAGAATTTAGTGTGCAAGGTTTGAACAACTTCTGCAGTATTCTCTTCTTCAACCACAAAGCTCTGGTTAATGCTAGAAGAGTTTGAAGACACCTTATGTATGTTAAAGCTTTTGAGGGCAGAAAGCATCTTTCCAAGTACTCCATTCATCCTCATCATATCATTTCCTACTACTGAGACCTTGGCTCTGTTTGTTTTTATCTGAACATTGGCTATCTTTGTGAGGTCTGCTATAAGCGCATCGTTATTATAGGTGCTGTCTATTGCCACAGACACATTTACCTCGGAAGCAAACACAAGATCTACTGGTATTTTATGGGTTTCAAAAATCTCAAAAACCCTATTTGAGAAATCAGGGGTCTTGAACATGCTCCTGGTTGATATATTCATTAACAGAATCTGCTTCTTGTATGTTATCGATGCAACTCTTGACCCTGTATCTATCTTGTTTTGTACAAGAGTTCCTTTGTGAGTCGGGTTAAATGTGTTAAGTATCCTCACCGGTATGTTCTTCTCGATTGCAGGAAGGATTGTCTTTGGATGAAGCACCTTTGCTCCAAGTGCAGCAAGTTCAGAAGCTTCGTTATACGATACAAGATCGATGCTCTTTGCAGCCTTCACAATCCTTGGGTCTGCAGTCATTATTCCGTTAACATCAGTCCATATCTGTATCTCTTCAGCAACGATTGCAGCCCCCACAATAGATGCAGTATAATCGCTTCCTCCTCTTCCAAGGGTTGTTATCCTGCCCTCTTTTGACTTGCCCAGAAATCCTGTAATCACCAAAGTGCCGCTCTTTTGGAGTATTGCGTCATGCAACTTCTGATATGACTCAGGGAGGACGTCTGCATTTCCGAAGTTGGAGTCTGTAATCATTCCAAGATCATAAGCATCAAAAGCATGGGCCTCTACGCCGCTTTTTGATAAGGATCCAGCAACAATGCGCGCCGACATTCGCTCCCCAAACGATACAAGTTTATCCAGTGTCACAGGAGTTATCTGCTCAAGAGGCGAGAGGCTGCGAACCAGCCTTCTAAGCTTTGTTACTTCCTCCGAAATTATCGAAGCGTCAAGGGAAAGTTCACCTATTGTATCATAATGCACGCTGATGACTTTCTCTAGCATTGGCATCGTGTCGTTTCCTGTTCCAGCAGCAGTTGCGATGTCAAGCAGGCTGTCTGTAATTCCGCCAAGCGCAGATACGACAACAACCGGCCTTCGGTCTAGATGCGTTTTTATTATGGCCGTGACATTCCTTATCCTTTGGGCTTTGCCTACCGAACTGCCCCCAAATTTCATTACTATTATTTTTCCATCCTTTTTACGGACTTATAAGGCACATCACTGAAATTTTGCCCAAATATATGTTTCACATTAAATTTTTAAATAA
>JAGWHH010000053.1 GCA_028866935.1 Microcaldota archaeon
CTCAAGGATTCAGGCATAACGCACACTCAGTCAAAGTCTGCAGGCAAGCTCCTCGCAAAACTTCACAACATAGACATTGCGCATGGCGATTTTACCCCAGCAAATCTTATCTCATCAGGGAACAAACTTTATCTCATAGATTTCGGCCTTTCTGAAAGCACCAATAGCATCGAAGAAAAGGCTCTTGATTTGCTGCTGATGAGGAGGCACATGCACGCAAGCCTTTACAGATCCTTTATCGACAACTATGCCAAAGCAGCAAAACAGGGAAGGGAGATAACCGCAAGGCTTGCGAAAATAGAGGAGAGAGGAAGGTATCAAACAAGAACTCTATCATAAAAATCAACCAGTTTATAATAACTATTCTAGATATATAATTATGGCAAAAACAGTTGTCGCATTTGGCGCATTTGATCTTATTCATCCAGGACATCTTCATTATCTTGAGGATGCAAGCAGGTACGGAAATCTTATTGTAGTGGTTGCAAGGGACAGTACCATAAGCGATTTAACCGGAAAGAAGCCTTTCATCAATGAAAATGCAAGATTGGAAATAATCAAAGCCATAAAATTTGTACATACTGCTGTACTAGGCGAGAAAATAAAGAGGTGGAACGACTTCTATGACATTCTGCGCATATTTGACCCTGATTACATAGCCTTGGGGTATGACCAAAAAGTAGACATTGGCTATCTTAAGCGGTACCTCAGGACTGGCGGGTATAGGGCTAAGATAGTAAGGATCAAGCCGTACCACAGCAAGCTATACAATACGTCCAGACTTGAGAGATGGGAGCAGCCAGCTTTCAGCAATGAGATTTCCTAAAGCTCAGTACGAAGCCGTCAGCCTCAGGTTCCTATCTCCCAGGCGCCAAGGTACTTCTTCTGCTTCTCTGAGAGTTCATCAATAGATATGCCAAGTGTTCTTAGCTTTATGCTCGCTATCCTCCTGTCTATGTCCTCAGGTATCTTGTAAACGATATTGTCAAGCTTGCTCTCATTGTCAAGCACGTACTTTGATGAGAGGGCCTGGTTACAGAAGCTTAGGTCCATTACCTCGCTGGGATGCCCCTCTGCAGCGCCAAGGTTGACAAGCCTGCCTTCCGCTATCAAGAATAGCCGTCTTCCGTTCTTAAGTGTGTACTCTTCAAGATTCTCCCTTATTTTCCTCCTCTTAACTGACATTGCCCTTAGCGCTTTTACGTCAACTTCAACATCGAAGTGTCCCGTATTTGAAAGTATAGCACCATCCTTCATTACCTTCATGTGCTTCTCTACTATGATGTCTACGTCTCCAGTTGCGGTGATGAATATCTCTCCTAATTTTGCAGCCTCATCCATTCGCATTATGTCAAAGCCGTCCATGCTTGCCTCCAGCGCCTTGAACGGATCAACCTCTGTTATTATCACTCTTGCTCCCATCCCCCTGAATCTCATTGCCACACCGCGCCCTACCCATCCGTATCCTGCAACGACCACATGCCTTCCAGGTATGAATATGTTTGTGCCACGTATCACTCCGTCAAGAGTGGACTGGCCCGTACCATAGCGGTTATCGAAAAGATATTTTGTATTGGCATTGTTGACAGCGACTATAGGGTACTTCAATATCCCTTCCTTCTCCATTGCCTTTATCCTGTGGATTCCCGAAGTTGTTTCTTCAGTGCCTCCTATTGCGTTTAATTTCTTTCCTGAAGAGTGCGCCAGCGCATGAAGGTCTGCGCCATCATCTATTATTATGTCGGGATCGAAGTCGAGTACTTTCTGAAGGTGTTCATTATACTGCTGTACACCCTCTCCGCTCCAAGCGAAGACACTGATTCCATCCTTTGCAAGAGCGGCTGCTATGTCATCTTGTGTAGAAAGCGGATTTCCCGCAGCCAAGGATATCTCTGCGCCGCCTGCCTTAAGGCAGCGCATAAGAACTCCGGTCTCTTTTGTTACGTGCAACACTGCAGATATCCTGCGTCCCTTAAATGGCTTGGACTTTGCGAATTCCCTTTCTATCTCGCCTAGGGCAGGCATATGCATTGCTGCCCATTCAAGCTGCAGGTCTCCCTGCCCAGCTAACTTAATATCCTTAACTTTATAGTCCATTGAATCAACTAACCAAATAGGATACTTTAGAGTTCTCCAACTCTTCTCTTCTGGGCTCTCTTTATTCTCCTGCGCCTCTTCTTTACCCACTTCCAGCGCATTCTGCCCTTTTTCTTCCATTTTCTGGGTATGCTTCCCATATTATACCGATTTGCAAAAAGCAATATTAATAAAAGGTATAACCCTTATATACTTTGCTAAGAGTGACAAAATGCCTCCAAGAGGAATAGGTATCTACCTCGTTATTGCATTAATCATAGCCGGAGCAATATACTTCCTATATCCGCGCAACGCAACAACTTCTGTAGTGCACTCAGTAAACACAACGCAGTCAACATCGTCTATACCCCGCCAGACTGTATCAACAATACCGCCTTCAAACACGGGTTCGTGCCAGTCTCCGGATCCAACGGTTGCAATTTACAATGGCAACTTCTCTACAGGTACGTATGCAGGCTGGAATACAACCGGATTGGGCTTCCAGAACGCACCAGCTAACATTACCAGCTTAAACAACAAAAATGCATATTACGAGAGCCCGTGGGCAGGATACAACGGAACGTATTTTGCAACTACCTATCGCGAAGGAACTCTCGTGGCTACAGGAAACCTCACATCAAACCCATTTGTTGTTACAGAGCCTTACTTGAATTTCAAGGTTGTGTCTCCGCAGAACAACTTTTTGTATGTAGAGATATTGCACAATGGCGCCCCGGCGCTTACCGTGCATCTCAATACCTACTCAGTCCAAGGCAACCTGAACTCTACTAGCACTTTCCAGAATGCAAGCATACTTATGGTGCCATTTCTGTGCCAAAACGTCCAAATTCGTATTGTCGCTGATGTAGTGGGCACTACAGAGAATACCTACCAGTTCATTGCTGTTACTAACTTCACACAGGCAAAACGCCCCATACTGACTCAAGGCATCATAGTCAACCAGACCTACAGCTAAGGGCGAGCAAATGGCCCTAGTAATCTACAATACCCTTTCTAGGTCAAAAGAGGAGTTCGTTCCTATCAAGGGCAGGAGCGTAAAGATGTTTGTCTGCGGCCAGACTGTTTATGACGATGCACATCTGGGTCACGCAAAGAACTACATAAACTTCGATATAATTGCAAGATGGCTCAAGCACAGCGGCTATAACCTAAAATACATACAAAACATAACTGACATAGATGACAAGATAATAAAAAGAGCAGAAGAGGTAGGAAAGGAGCCCATAGCGCTTGCAAGGGAGTACGAAGCCAGGTTTATGGAGGACATGGAGGCAATAGGCGTAAGACGGAATGTGACAGAGTACCCCCGTTCTCACGACTACATAGAAGATATCACGCTACAGATACAGTTGTTGGCAGACAAGGGATTCGCATACGCTTTAGATGCCGATATCTATTATGACGTATCTATATTCCCTGATTATACAAAACTTTCTGGAATGAAGATTGATGAACTCGAAAAGCACAGGATAGAGCCGAAGGAGGGCAAGAGGAACAGTTATGACTTTGCATTATGGAAAGGTTCAAAGCCAGGCGATCCGGCATGGGAGATAGAGATAGCATTTAACGGCAAAAAGAAGAAGTTCAATGGAAGGCCAGGATGGCACATAGAGGACACAGCAATAACCTATGCAATATTTGGCAAGCAGTACGACATCCACGGCGGTGCAATAGAGCTTATTTTCCCGCACCATACAAACGAAATAGCCCAGGCACAGGCCGCATTTGGCGTCAAGCCATATGTAAGGTACTGGATGCACACCGGTATAATGCTCATAAAAGGAGAAAAGATGTCAAAGAGCCTGAAGAACTTCATAAGGATAAGGGACCTGTTAAAGGCCTACGACCCTGAAGCGCTTAGGCTTCTGGTCGCATCTACGCACTACAGGAAAGACATGGCGTACACAGAAGAGCTGATGAAGAAAGCAGCGGCAAGGCTAGGCTACATGCGCGCATCACTGAGCATATTTTACAATATGAGGGTGCACGATGCCGGAAGGGAGAGCGTGGTAACAAACAAGATAGACGGCATGAAGTCAGAGTTCGAAGATGCAATGAATGATGATTTAAACACCCCACTGGCGCTCACATCCCTGGCATCTGCAATAGATTCGCTTAGGTCATACGCCGAATCAAACAGCAGCATAGACAAGGAGACCAAAGAATACGCACTAAACTCTGTAATCGAGAACGCAAATGTCTTGGGAATACTAGAGAACCCTGCTTACAAAGAAAAGATCCCAGACGATGCAAAGAAACTTATAAAAGAAAGGGAGAAGCTTAGGGCCGATAAGAAATTTGATGCGGCCGATTCCATAAGGAATAGGATAAGGGATGAGTACTCAATAACTCTGGAAGATAGCGAGTACGGGACCATCTGGTACATACAGAAATAGTTACTGCTTTGCCTGCTGCTCTACTTCTTGAGGTTTTTCTTCCCTGCCGCCTCTTTTTTGCTGCTTTTCAGTCTTAGCATTAGCAAAAAGTACAATAAGATCTTCATCCTTTGAAGTTTCCATCCATGTCTTTATGTACAGCGATATGTTCTTGAGCGGCTTCGAATACCTGTCAGTAAAGCCATACGCTCCGTCCTCATGCTTAAGCAGGCCGACCATTACGCCAAAATCAAGATATCTCTTCCATGTAGCAATCGGAAGCTCACTCCCGCAGTCCTTGAGCCTGAGCGAACCCCTCTTTTTTACTTCATAAAGTGCTTTTGCAAACCTGTATGCCTTTGTCTCGTTGTCGAAGTAAACTTTAGCTATGTCCTTGACATTTGGGTCTTTAAGCTTCTCCCTAAGCGGAGCATCCTCATACTCCCAATACCTGATCGCCATGATAAAAACATGCCAAGAAACGAATTTAACTATTATCTTAAAAAGCTATTACTCATTTTAATCAAAGATAATGGTAACTATGTCTCCATCCTTTACTATGTGCTCCACTCCGACCCTCTGATTTGCAAACTTTGAGCTCGGCCCTGTAACATATGCAAAGCGCGCATCCTTTACGAGCTTCGTGTTTATCTTCTTTACCACGTCTATTACCGTAGAGTTCTTGTCCAAGACAAGCGGCTTCTCCATGTCAGGATTGCCTTCCTTTGGCTTCAAATACACCCTTATAAGGTCAAGGCTCTCAAACACATCCTTCTTTAACTCTGGTATGTTTGAGAACATTTTTGCGCTTATGGGCATTACTGTCATGCCAGTCTTCGCTTCAATCTCTTTAGTTATTGCATCAACAACTGTCGCTCCTACTGTGTCAATCTTGTTGAGTGCGACTACGCCTCTCATGTAAACACAATTGTCAGCTACGAAATCAATGAGCATGTCCTCAGTCACGTTCTCATAGAAAATGACCTCCCCGTTGAAAATCTTGAATTCATTCAATACCCCAGCCACAACATCCTTCTTAGGAACTAAGTGGCCATTGGCCTCAACATTTACCCCCCCAGATTTTGTAATCTCAAGGCGCATTTTAGGTTTTCTCCTATTCACTCTTATGTTCAGCATATTGAGCTCATCGATAAGCTGGTAGAGATTCCCGTAGGTGTTAATATCAACAACAAAAAGTATCAGGTCGGCAATTCTTACCACACTAATTATCTTCATGCTTCCCCCCTTGCCTATATGGGCTCCCTGTATCAAACCTGGAAGATCAAGCATCTGTATCTTTGCGCCATTGTACTCAAGCATTCCCGGTATCACGTCCAGAGTGGTGAATGCATAGTCAGCAACCTTCGAATCAACACCGGTGAGGGCCTTCAAGAGAGATGATTTTCCTGCGTTAGGGAAGCCAACGAACACTACTGTTGCGTTGCCAGTCTTCCTTACCGAGTATCCGGTACCAGCCTTCCTGCTGGTAGATTCTATGGCATGTTTTATTTTGGCTATCTTCGCCCTAAGCTCCCCAAGGTACTTGTTTGTGGCCTTGTTGTACTTTGTCTTGGAGTACTGCTCCTGGAGCTCGTCTATCTTCTTTTGAGCAGCAGATTTGTCAACCATCATTTATCACTGTAAAAACAATCCTTTTGCGTGCAGAAGCTTTTAATTACTTCTTAACAAAGAATCATCGTTGGGGTCTTTTATGCTTGATATTCTGGTGGGCGGTTTCTATGGCGACGAGGGAAAGGGAAAGGTAGCAACATACCTTGCATTAAAAGACAAGCCAGAGATAGCGGTAAGGACCGGCAGCATAAATGCGGGGCATACTGCAGTGTACAAAGGCAGGACTTATAGGCTTAGGTCAATACCTTCAGCATTCATAAACAAGAGGACACGACTTGCAATACCTCCAGGCGCACTGATAAAGCTAGACGTATTCCTCAAGGAGATGGAAGAGACACATACAAAGGACAGGATAATGATCGATGGCCATGTCGGTGTAATTACAGATGCCGAAGTTGAAGAAGAGGTCAAAAACTCCATTCTCAGCAAAGAGATAGGCAGCACAAAACAGGGCGTAGGCGCAGCAGAATCAAAGCGAATAATGAGAAGCCTAAAACTTGCAAAAGACTACAGCGAACTCTCCGATTTCATTGTTGATGTTCCAAAAGAGATCGTAAAATGCTCAAAGGATGGCTTAAGGATACAGGTAGAGGGAAGCCAAGGGCACATGCTTAGCCTATACCATGGCGAGTATCCATATGTGACAAGCAGGAATACTATGGCATCTGGAATACTAAATGAGGTCGGGGTTGGTCCAAAATACGTTGATAATATCGTCGTAATATTCAAGGCTTTCACAACAAGAGTGGGCGCAGGATCGCTCAGGGGCGAACTAAGCCCAAAAGAGGCACAGAATCTTGGCTTCCTTGAGTTCGGCACCGTAACAGGAAGGCAGAGAAGGGCTGCACCATTCGATCCAGAGCTTGCAAATGCGGTCATCAAGATTAATTCAGCAAATCAGGTCGCAATAACAAAGCTAGATGTCCTATTCAAGAACGCTGCAAAAGTGAACGATTTCAACAAGCTTCCAAAGGAAGCAAAGGATTGGATAAACTCAATGGAAGACAAAATCGGCGCTCCAGTAACCCTCATAGGAACCGGAGAAGACGCGCTAGACATGATAGATAGGAGGAAAGAGGTATCTGGGAAATGATTTTATGAGGCCAAAAAAGCTTGATGTTTCATATTTTGAAAACCAGGGTTACATATCTCCAGTTGGCACAAGATACACTACAAAAATGTCGGGTATCTTCAGCGAGGAAAGCTATCTCCAGGCAATACTTGACGTAGAGGCTGAAAACGTCAAGGTACTTTCGGAAATGTATCCCGGAAAGATACCTACAAGCGCAGCGAAAAAGATAAAATCAATAGCAAACACAAAAAGGGTTAAGCCAAGCGAGGTAAGGGCAGAAGAGTCATCAAAAACGCATCACGAAATTGGCGCAGTAATCAACGTCATGTCTAGGGCTGCAGGAAAGGAAGGCAAATATGTACATTTTGCTATGACTTCCGCTGATGCAGTTGAAACTGCAAAGGCAATACAGTATGCAAAGGCCACAGACATGCTTATAAAAAGCGCATCAGAAACTAGGGACGCATGCCTTCAGGCCGCACTTAAGTGGAAATCAACAATCGCAATATCAAGGACTCACGGCCAGCACGCCATTCCTGCATCATTTGGCCTTCCATTCGCATTCTTCGGATACTGCCTGCAGAAGAATATTGACCGCCTTAAGTATGACAGGGAGAAATGCATAGAAGGTAAGCTTTCCGGAGTTATAGGGGTTTACGATGTTCATAGGAACGAATCAATAGATGGCATAAAGCT
>JAGWHH010000054.1 GCA_028866935.1 Microcaldota archaeon
ATATGTTGGAAAGGAGGTCTATTTGGTTATAAAAGATGATTGACTATTTTTGTCCCAAAGTCCATAAAACTTGCGCACCTGCCCGAAAAGGCAGACTGAGGAGTTAGACACTATCTGCGCCGTCACAACTTCTCCTAGCCTGCCCTGATAATCCCTCTTGTCAAGGGCAACCAGTCTATATGAACCATCCCTGCCTACAAACGATCTGTCATTCTCCTCGGTTATTAGGACTTTAATGTCCCTTCCGATAAGTCCTGAAAAATCCTCTTTCTGTACCATCCTTGCCACTCTAGACATCTCGCCACTCCTCTCCTTTATCAGTGTGTTTGGGATCTGCTTGAGCCTTGATGCGCCTGCATGGGGCCTGGCTCCAAACCTTGAAACGTTTGTGAAAGTGGGCCGCGCACTGCGTATGAAATTCAAGGACTCTGCGAAGTCTGCATCTGCCTCAGTCGGATATCCCACTATCATATCTGTCTCTATGCTGACTTCTTCTATCTTGCTTCTAAGCTCCTTTGCGTAGTCATTGAATTGCTCTACCGTGTAGTTCCTCTTCATATGCCTAAGCACGCTGTTGCTGCCTGACTGCAATGGCAGGTGTATGAACCTGTAGACCTTATCGCTCGAATAGGCGCGTACCAGCTCGTCTAGGTATTTTCCAAGATGTTCAGGATTGAGCATTCCAACCCTCACCTTAAAATCGCCTTCTATGTCAGATACCTGTGCAAGAAGCTCTGCAATATTGGTTCCCTTATCCATGCCATAGGCTCCCATATCCTGCGATGTAAGCTCTATCTCCTTAGCTCCCCTCTCAACGCTCATCTTTACCGCCTTAAGTATAAGCTTCTCGGAAAAGCTGCCAAGAGGTCCCCTTGCAAACTTGGTCTCGCAGAAGGAGCATGAGCTCAGGCACCCTTCAGATACGGGAATCCTTGCAATAACAGATTTACAGTCAGGATAGTAAGCAAGCCTGTCTACCCTATTATATTTGTCGTACATTACCTGCTTTCCACTCTTCAGCTCTCCTAACGCCTCGGTAATCCTGTGGATATTGCTCGTAGTGACTATGCTTGCACCAGGAGCTGCCATAAGCACCCTGTCCTTGTTTGCGCCTGCCATGCATCCCGTTACAATTATCTTGGAATTTGTCTTAGACAGGTCCCTAAGCCTCTGCAGTATCTTCGTCTCCGTAGGATTCTTCACAGTGCACGTATTGACTATGACATAGTCATGCTCCGCCTTTGCAGAGTGCCCTGCGCTCTCTACATAATACCCTTCCTTACTGAGCAATCCTGCCATTATGTCGCTGTCAGCATGGTTCAAAGTGCATCCGTAAGTGTCTATGAGTACCCTAGGCATAATACCATAACTATTTTAATAGTTAACGCTTTATATGTAGTGCTAAAATTCCTAGGATTAATGTGATTTATGTGATATGCCAGAGATGCCATCGTAACATCCACAAGTACAACACATGCAATTACTGCAAAAGGCAGATATGCATAAACTGCGTCAAGAGCTCAAGGAGAGTGAGCAAGGTTGTACGCCTGGTAATATGCAAGGACGACTGGTCCAAGCTGTCCGCAAGGAAGGCTTTCAAGAGCACGACAAAGGAGTCCTAATCAGTTAGCCATAAGTAAGAAAAAATACAGAAAGGCATGGTATTAGCAGGTAATTTAATGCAGCAGATATTTGATATTAAGAGAATCGAAAGTCATCAGTCAGCAGTAAACGAGTACAGGTTGCTGCTTAGGGGAATCGCAAGAAATAAGCGAAACGGCAATTTTGTAGCGGCATACTCCAAGTCCCAAGGCCTGGTAAGGAGCGCAATGAGGGCTTCAGAAACAAGCGTGCTAGGAAAACTCTCCCCGCTCGGCTTCCTCAGGGTTCAAAACGCAAAGCTCATCAACAGCGATCTACGTATAACTGTAACCGAATAAGAAGTTTTACGCAGGTATCCTAATTAAGTACAATTTTCAAGCCAAGCCTGATTTGAGATCAATCCAACGTATCCTAGCGTCTTAGTCTCTCCACGCCTATTGTCACTTTGCCATCCTCTATCTCAAACTCCTTGGAAAAGTGCTGCTCCTCTATAATCTCTGCCGCTTGGATGCTCAATGCTCCCACATCCGACTTTATCTTGGCAGAATTATTCCTTATCAATTCGGAAATGCCCTCCTGCGCTTTGTAAACAACATTTATCTTATCTGCCTTCCTAAGCCCCATCTCCTTCCTTGCCACCTGAATGCCCCTCTCAAACTCCCTTACCAATGCCTCCTCCCTTAACTCCTTGCTTATCTCCCTGTCAACATAAGCGCTTCCGTATTTGTAGATGACTGCGTCTCCCTTTGCCTCAGCCGCTATTATGCTTACCTGGTCAGGCGAGATTTCAAATTCGCCTGACTGCGTTTTAAGGCTAAATGATCCCCTGCCATTTAACGAGGACCTCAATTCCCTTGCATCTACGGACTTCAGGGCGTCTGCAACGGCATTTGCTTTATCTTTGAATACCGGTCCGAGCCTTGCAAAAACAGGCCTTACTACCTCGCTTAACCCTTCGGATTTTTTGACCTCTATCTGCTTTGCATTGACCGCACCTTCCACAATGCCTGCAAGCTTTTGCAATTGTGCAATTCTTTCCTCATCACTTACTTCTACCGTTGCTTTTGCAATGGGCCATCTTAGGCTTATGTCCGCCTTTTCCCTGCTGCTTAGGAGTGCCGTTATCGTATCCTTTACAATGTCCATGTCCTCCTCAAGCTGCCTGTTAATCTTTGACGTGTCTGGCTTTGGCCACCTCTCCATAAATATGCTCTTTTCCCTCTCTGCCGAGTATCTGTCAAGGTAAACCGATTCGGCAATAAACGGCGTGATTATCGATGAAAGTATTAGCGCCCTGTAAAGGACATAATAGGAAATGTCAAGTATGGTCTTTGCCTGCTTTTTGTCGCCATAAAGAATCCTCTTCTTTGCCAGCTTCAAGTAGAATCTGCTCAAGTCGTCTATTACAAAGTCCTTTATGGCAGACGCGGCCTTGAAAGCTTCATAGTGCTCAAGGCTGTTAGTTACCCCTTCTACAAGCGACTCTGTTCTTGAAACTATCCACAGGTCCAGCTCATCAAGCCCCTTTGTCTTTATCTTTGGCCTTAGCTTTGGCGTGTAGCCTGCAGCATCCTGGTATTCCGAAATTAGAGTTGATATGTTATGTAGTATTACAACCGCCTTTTCAGATTCCTTAATCTCCATCTCGTTGAGGTTCCTGTTTAGTATCGGATTGTAATTAACGCACCAGAGCCTAAAGGCATCTGCAGTAACCATCTTTGTCATTTCGCTTAGCGGCTTGTAATTGCCAAAGCTCTTTGACATCTTCCTACCATCAAGCCCGAAAAGTATTCCGTGCACAACTATGTGGTTGAAAGGTTTCTTTCCATAAACCATCATGCTGCATTTTAGCATGTACTGGAACCAGCCCCGTATCTGTTCAACATATTCGACTATGAGCTCAGGAGACGAGAATTTGCCAAATTGCTCAGCAGTAAGGCTTGCCCTGAAGGCAGAGCTCGAATCAAACCAGACGTCAAGTATGTCCTTTATGCGCTCTTTTTGCGCTCCGCACTCGCACTTTACCTTTATTCTATCAATGTAAGGGCGGTGCAAGTCGCTAAGCGCATCTATTTCAGCAGGATTGGCTGCGTTTTCTTTAAGTTCGGATATTGAACCTATGATCGTAGTCTTGCCGCAGCTTGCGCATCTCCATATTGGCATAGGTATGCCCCAGTACCTCTGCCTTGAAATGCACCAGTCAGGCGAATTTGTAAGTATGTCCCTTTGCCAGTTCTTGACCTCTTCGGGATGCCAGTTTGTCTTCTCATTCTGATTTAGCAGTTTCTTCTTCATCTTCTGCACATTAAAGAACCACTGTGTGGTTGCCATGAAGATCAGCTTTGTTGCGCATCTCCAGCAATGGGGATAACTGTGCCTTATTGACCCTTTGTAAAGGAGCACGCCCAGCTGCTCAAGGTCATTGGTTACTGCCCTGTTTGCCTCAGCCGCAACTTTGAGCCCCTTATACTGCCCTGCATCATCATTGTATGTTGCATCAGGTCCGATAGGGGAGAATATCGGAATCTTGTTCTTTATCCCGATAATGTAGTCCTCAGCTCCGTGCCCCGGAGCAATATGCACCAATCCCGTGCCCTCTTCCATTGATACAAGTTCCTGGGCGAATACCACTTTGTGGTATTTTCTAAATTCCTTCTGCTTGCCAACCTTCTCTTCAAGAGGGTTTATGTAAAATAATCCCTCAAGCTCCTTCCCGTCGAATTCCCCGAGCACCGCAAGGCTCTGGTCAGTAAGCTTTGAGAAATTTTCAAGACGGTCCTTTGCAAGTATAAGGTGCATGCTGTTTGCCTGAACCATTACATAAGTCGCATCAGGATGAGCTGCAACTGCCATGTTTGCAGGAAGAGTCCATGGGGTTGTAGTCCATATTACAAGATAAGTGTTGTCTGGAAGCCTGATTTTTGCTTTCGATCTCGATCCGTCGACTTTGAAAGCTACGAAGATAGATGCGTCATCTACATCCCTGTACTCAACTTCCATGCTTCCCTGCGAAAGCGGAGTCTCGCAGTGGGGGCAGTATATAAGGGTCTTTTTTCCCTCGTAAAGGAAGCCCCTCTCAGAGGCCTTCTTGAACATCATCCATGCAGTTTCCATGTATCCATTCGTGTAAGGCAGATAAGGATCATTGAAGTTCAATGAGATGCCATAGCGCTCATAGTCGGCATCCATTCTCCCCACATACCTCTCCACATACTTCCTGCATTCCCTGATGAATTCCTCTACCCCTACCCTAGTCTCTATCTCCTTCTTTGAAATTATCTTAAGCTCCTTCTCGACTTTGTTTTCAATAGGCAGCCCATGCACGTCATATCCTGCCCTGTCAACCACTTCATAGCCGCGGTACCTCTTGTACCTGATAAATAGGTCCTTGAGGGTCTTTACCCAGATGTGGCCTGGATGAAGATCTCCAGTCACATAAGGCGGGCCATCAAGAAAGTAGAAGACCTTTTTGCCTTTATTCTTATGCCTGGTCATCTCCAGAATGCGCTGCTCAGTCCAGTACTGGAGTATGCGCTCCTCATTCTTAATAAGGTCAACCATCAGTCTCACAAGTAAAATACACTATCAATTGAACGTTAATAATTCTTTGTGAGTATAGTAATCTGTCTGATAAATATGAGGTCTGCGGACGCTACAACCCTATTCAGGGTAGCATTAATAGCTGTTGTGGCCTACCTGATCCTGCAGAGATTTAACCCCATAATCATAATAGTGCTAATCGCAGCTGCAATGGCCCTTGATGGCGTTGACGGATATTTTGCAGTCAAGGAGATTGCAGGTTCTAAAATAAGTTTTATGGCTTACCTTAAAGGGGCGCTTGGCAACAAGGCCGCCGCAGCCTCAGTTAAAGCATACAAGCTGAAGGTATCGAAGAAATCAAAATTCGGGGCAAGAATGGATGTTGCAGGGGACAGGGCCGTAGAGTACATGCTATGGATCATTTACACATACGTGAACGTTGTGCCTCTCTTTGTCCTTTTTATAATAGTAATAAGGCATTCATTTGTCGATGCAGTCATGGCATCTCGCGGCACTTCATCGAAAATGAAGACAAGGTTTGCACAGATAGTCTATTCGTCCTCATTGTTCAGGGGAGGGATAAATGTTGTAAAGTTTCTTGCATTTTCCTACCTCGCACTTGCATACATCTGGTCTTATCCCATGTGGATAGCGTATCTGCTCACTGGAATACTTGTTGCATACATAATGCTAAGAGGCGCAGCAGAGATTTACGAAGCGTATAGTTGATTTTATGGTAAGGAAATGCATAGTGGGCAGCTGCATTGTGATAAAGGGAAACAAGACACTTGTTCTCATGCATAAAAGGCTAGGGATCTGGCTTTATCCTGGCGGACATGTTGATGAAGGAGAAACTCCTGTAGAATCTGCAATTCGGGAAACAAGGGAGGAGACGGGATTTAGGGTAAAGATAATAAGCAAGAAGAGACTGAAACTGAAAAACAAACGTGAAGCAAGCGAGCTTGCAAATCCCATCGCAGTGTTATACGAAAATGTGCCTTACAAAGAGGGAAGGCACATGCATTTTGACCTCATATACCTCGGAAAGCCCTTCGGAAAGCGAGAAAAGCTTGCGCAAGGCGAATCAAAAGCTATGAAATGGGTATCAAAAGGGCAGCTCGATAGCCTCAACACGTACGAGAATGTCAGGGAGGCGCTGCGTTACGCATTTACTGCAGCAAAGCAGTCAGAGTAGGGGTCATGCATGCCTTACATGAGTGTGATTATACCTGCATTAAACGAGCAGAAATACATAAAGTACCCTATAGATGGATTAAAGAAGCAGACCTTCAGGGATTTCGAAACCATAGTTGTAGACGGGGGAAGCGAAGATAGGACAAGATCAATAGCCCGAAAACACGCAAAGGTAACTGTGGCACTAAGGAAAGGCGTTGCCGCAGGCAGGAACAAGGGCGCCGTGGTATCAAGAGGCAAAATACTTGTTTTCATAGATGCAGATACAAAACCCTCAAGGGCTCTTCTCGCAACGTATGCAGATGCCTTTAAGGACAAGCGTGTAGTTGCAGCAACAGGGCCCATCTATCCCCTAGAAAAAACAAGCAGGAGGATAAGGCTGGGATACGGCTTTGTTTCAGTGCCATTCGTAAAGCTAAGCATACTCCTTGGCCGTCCTTCCATCGTGGGCTCCAACTTTGCAGTGCGCACAGAATCGTTCATCAAGGCAGGCGGATTTGACCCGAAGCTTATAACATACGAAGACTGGGACCTCTCAATGAGGCTGAAGAAATTTGGCAAGATTGTTTATCTTGATGATGCTGTGGTTCATACAAGCGCAAGAAGAATCGTTGCATGGGGCGTGTGGGGATACCTCCTTTATTACGTAATCAACATGTTCATGTACACTTTTCTAAAGAGGGCAAGGAAGAATTACACTGAAATACGCTAAATGCGCGCATAATTTCTTGCATCAGACCCTGCCCCCCTCCACGCATTTATGTCGGAGATAATCCAGAGCAGAACTGTCCTGAAGAATCCGTACTTCTCAAAACGCCTGTCAGAGAGGCTTACAATCATGCTGCTATCGTAGCGCACTGCTGCCTTGCGGGGCCATCGCCTCATCAGCTCCGCATCTTCGCAAAGGACATTTGCATAACCCCCTATGTCAAAAAACAGGCTCCTCTGTATTGCGCAGTTGTTTGCAGGGAGCCATGGCTTTCCGCCAAGCCTGTAATAAATAACTGCAATATAGAAAACAAGTTTCGAATATGCGTTGTAAAGTTTCTCTGAATTGCCATCTTTCGCAGTGTAAAGGTCCATGCCTGCAACCGCCTTCGAGTCTCCTTGTGAAAAATGCCTTTTGATCTTATTTATCCACCCTCTGCTTACAACGCTGTCTGCATCAAGGAATGCGAGTATGTTTCCATGCGCCTTTCTTGCGCCTGCGTTTTTTGCAGCAGCAATCCCCCTTGCAGGGACTAAGACGATCCTGCAACGGCGTTTCCTTGCTATCTGCCTTGTCCTGTCCTTGCTAAAGCTGTCAACCACAACAATTTCATCATTTTTAGAGAGTTGTGGTGCCAGCGAATCAAGCAGCCTCCCTATGTGTCGTTCTTCATTGAGCGTTGGAATTATGACGCTTATGCTCTGGTCCATATGCTCTACTATAATTATAGGAAGTTGACAAATTAAGAATCTTTCTATCGAATATAAAATTTGGGGTTTCTCTCTCTTTAATATCGTCGGAAA
>JAGWHH010000055.1 GCA_028866935.1 Microcaldota archaeon
CCTTAAAGGAAAGAAGGTTGCCGTGTTGGGAATCAGCTTTAAGGGCAATACAAATGACATAAGGGAGTCGAAGGCGATTACGCTTATACATAAGCTTAAGCAGGAAGGCGCGCAGGTTAGCTTCTACGACCCAAAAGTGAAGAGCATAGACGACTTTGGCATGCGGAGCAGCGCAGATTTAGAGACGGCAATAGAGGGTTCTGATGCGATAGTTGTTGCAACTGAATGGGACGAATTTAAAAATCTGAATCCAGTTACAGATAGTGTAGTTATCGATGCAAAACGCATACTTGATCCTAAGAAATTTAGGAAATTTGGAGCAATAGGGTTGTATTCAGATGGGAAAGATTAGAAAGGTTGTAATACCTGCAGCAGGCTTGGGAACAAGACTATACCCTTTAACCCGAGGCCAGCCAAAGGAAATGCTGCCTATTGTAGATAAACCAGTAATACATTATGTGGTGGAAGAGGCAGTAAAGGCAGGTATTGAAGAGATCCTTATAATTATAGGAAGGGGAAAGGAGTCCGTAATAAACTATTTCGACTCCAACAATTTTGATTCAAATCTTGACAGGGAGTACGGGTTCGATAAGTTTCCTGAGATATTCTTTGTAAGGCAGAAGGAACCAAAGGGTTTGGCAGACGCAATAAATTGTGCAAGGGGTTTTGTGGGAGAGGAACCTTTCCTTGTGCTTTTGGGGGATACGATTTATACAACGCAATCTAAAGATGCGGTAGCAAAACAGCTCGTGAAGGCCTTTGAAAGCAAGGATGCGCCCATAATAGCGGTGGAGAAGATTGGCCAATCAGAAATCAAATATTATGGAATAATTGACGGGAAGAAGGTATCGGATCGCTTATGGCTGATAAAAGATGCCGTAGAAAAACCGGATCCTAAGGATGCCCCAAGCAATATGGGAATCGCAGGCGCGTACGTCCTTACCAGTGACATATTCAATTACATTGACAGGCTATCAAAAGGCAAGAACGGCGAATACCAGCTCACTGATGCACTTAAGGCAATGGCAAAGGAAACTGAAGTCTATGGCTACGAATTTGAAGGGAGAAGGTACGATATAGGCACGAAGGAACGCTGGATAGATGCATTCATCGAATTCGCAAAAGGGGACAAGAAGTTTCATAGCAAATAACGCACTAGCTGTATTCCTCTAACTTTGCTGCAGCCCTCCTTGAGCCTTTTGACTTTTCGCTTTGATAAACTTCCTTTGGTTGGATAAGCCTTATTACGAGTAGCTCTTTTGTCCTCAGAATACGTTCGAGCCAATTTATTTTGGTTAGTCTCACCACTTTTGTGTGTAGTGGGAATCCTTTGCTGTGGCCGACTATCTGCCAATAGCCTGCAAAATGCTGTTCCATTACCATCCCTTCTCCTCCTTCAATATCGCACTTTATATTGTCGATAATGACGTTGGTTGGTTCTACTTCGGTGCCGTAATGCTTCTTGATAATTGCTGCATTCTTTACCATCCTGTCGTATGCTTTTTTGTTGCCTTCAATTGCTATAACCCTCTTTGCCCCGTGCATGGGGGTGGGGAGGTTTTAATAGATAATATTTTGATAGATGGCGCTTAAAAAGCGCGGCAAAAAGCATTTTAATCTATACCTTCAAATAGGAATAGTAGATAAATAGCGATACGGCTTTTTTTCTGCTTTTTAAGGTAGATAAATTTGAAAGCATTTTCAGAATTGAACCTCAGGCATGAGTTGCTCGAGGGGCTTAAACAGATGAATTTCCAGAACATGACAGAGGTACAGGAAAAGGCAATACCAGTTGCATTGCAAGGCAAGGACCTGGTAGTGAGGTCAAAGACGGGAAGCGGAAAGACTGTTGCATTTCTTGTTCCTATCATTAACATGGTAGACTCTGGACAGCGTACGCAGGCAATAGTCATTGTGCCTACTAGAGAGCTTGCTGTGCAGGTAAATTCTGTGGCACAGAAGATTGAAGGCAGAAGCAGGATAAGGTCTGTGGTTGTTTATGGGGGCGCTTCGATAAATGCGCAGATGAGTGAACTCTCAAGAGGAGCTGAGATAGTTATAGGCACTCCTGGAAGAATACTTGATCTTTTGGATAGAGGCGCACTCAGACTTGACAGGATAAGGTTCTTTGTGCTTGATGAAGCCGATTTGATGCTTGATATGGGATTCATAGATGACATAAAGCAGATAATGTCAATGGCTCCCAGGGACAGGCAGACGATACTGCTTTCAGCAACTATGCCAAGGCCAATATCAGAGATATCAAGGAACTACATGAAGCATGATACAGTAAAGCTTACAATAGGGGAAGAGGAGGACCTAACGGTAAGTACGATCAGCCATGGATACTTCCTTGCAAGCGGCAGGATGAAGTTTGCAGCGCTTCTCGCATACATAGAGAAGTTTAATCCCAAAAAATGCATAATATTCACATCGACACAAAGAGAATCAGAGCTTGTGCATAATTTTCTTATGCAGAATAAACATGATGCAATATTGATGCACGGCGGCCTGAGCCAGGCAATGAGAAGCAGGGCTCTGTATGCATTCAAGAGTCATTCAAGATTCCTCATCTCTACAAACCTTGCTTCTAGAGGCCTTGACATACCAGACATCACAGACATAGTGAATTTCGATGCACCAGATGATCCGCACATTTATGTACATAGAGTAGGAAGATCAGCAAGAATGGGCAAGGACGGACGGGCATTTACCATGTTCAGGCCTGACCAGAGGGGCTTGATGAAAGACATTCAGATGATTGCTAACGTAGATATAGTTCCGTTGGAACTTGACACTTCGAAGTACGGAGACATTAAGGTTCCGTTCACAGAACGCCACAACAGGTATGGTGACAGAGACCGTCACGGCGGGGGCGGACGCAGAGATTTTGGTAACAGAAGGGATTTCGGAGGGAGAAGAAGGGACAGTTATCATGGTGGCGGAGGTGGGGGAGGAGGCGGAAGAGATTATGGATCTGGAAGGCTTGAATTCCACCCTAGAAACCATAGGCGCAGCAATAGACAGTAAATTCAGGACGCGCAATTGCTTCTCTCATTTTGGAGTATCGCTAGTTTAGAAGGGCAGGTAAAGTTATCAGTAGAATAATTGCATCTTTAAAGCGATTTTTATCTTCGTTTTTAACTTCGGGACTTACCATCTTCATCTATCTATTTTTATATATATTAGTATAAAGCTTTTCCTTGGGGTCGCCCAGCTCTATTTTGCTTCGCAAAATGAGGGGCTCCCTTAAGCTAGCAACCTAGCAGTTCAAGGAACCTTTATGCCGTTTTGAGTGGGGGCAAAACGGCTGCTGAAATAGAGAGCCGAAGCCCGCCGTTTCGCTGCCGAAGGCAGCGTTTAGTGGCGGGCTGAAAGCTCGCTCTACATGCTTTTAGCAAAATCATGATAAAATGGTCGTTTCACGACTAAGGAGGAGTTTTACGAGGGAAAACGACCTAAAAGTCTGCCGGAAATAGTCAAAAAACTCCCTACGTATGGGTAAAATACTCCCTACGTCCTGTTTTCATGTAGAGTTGCGTTCCATTATTTTGATTACTTGTAGACCCTGCCACGCCACTCGATTTCTAGGATTAATACCTCATTACGGTCGGATAGGAACCTGTATACTATGCGAATGTCGCCTATCCTTATTCTATATGCGTGATTCCAGCCTTCCATCTTTCTGATGTCATATTGCTTATATGGCACAGATTCGTTCTCCAGAACCAAAAATAGCTCTTTCATGCGCCCCTGATAATATTTGGGCATCTTTAGGATTGACTTGCTTGCTTTATTGGAAACGCTAACCTTGAACAAGGTATCAGCCCAATTGCTTGAATAGATCTCTTGCGCTAACGCTGTTGCCCTTGAGCATGTCTGCCTCAATCTTCTTTAACTCAGCCAGCTTCTTCTTGCTGAGCTTTTCCGTAGGAAGGAGTACAGCCCTCATCTTAGTAATCTCTATCTCTATCTTGTTTAGCTTCCTTTCTATTGTCTTCATTTCCGTCTTTGATACTGCCATATTATATTTTGGACGTCTAACTATTTAAGGTTTGTTGTGATGCTGCGCTTTAGCCGCTCTACGCTATCTATTGCCATGTTATCCAGCTCCGCATACAGCTCTTCCTTACGCGTGTTTATGTAGGTCATAGTGGTGTCAGGTTTGGAATGCCTGGCGAACCTGCTGGTTAGCACTATGTTGCCATTTGTCTGCTTTGAGAAGCTGGTTATGGCATAGTGCCTTAGGCTATGCGTGGTGAGCCTATGAAGCCTTCTAGGGACATGGCTTTGATAGGACTCATCGCTTATGTCATAGACTTGGTCTATGTCAGCTAGTTCAATGTAGTGCCTGAACCTGTTCCTTACGTAGTCCATTTTCAGATGCGGTAGCTTGCTTGAGCTATTGCGGTCTTTGAAGAAGATATACCCGCCTGATTCTTCGATGCGCTTTTCGTTGCTTTTAATTAACTCTAAAGTTTGTTTGAATAATTGGACAGGTATGCGCAACGTGTCAATTATCCTTGCCTTTTCTGTCTTTAAGGTCAATTCTCTTGTTTGGAAGTTGATGTTCTTGACGTTCAGCTTTACAGCCTCGCCTATCCTAAGACCCAACTGCGCCTGATAAGAGAACAATATCCTGAACTTGTCGCTGTCTATTGCCTTAAAGAACCTCTGCAATTCGTATTCCGTAAAGCCTTTGTTCAGGTTGCCGTACTTTGGTGTACGGCTTCTCTTGAAACGCTTTACGTAACTTTGGTGTATTAGTGTGCGCAGGTCTTCAACATTGTGCTTTGCCAATGTTGGCAGGATTCTCTGCAAATCTGTTTTTAGCTCTTCGAGTTCAGATTTTTCAAGAATTCGGGTTTTCTTTTTGCTTGCTTTTCCGTTTTCGGACTTACTGTTTTCTCTCGTTTTTGCTAAGGTGGGCCCGGTGAGATTTGAACTCACGACATCTGGCTTTCATATAAACCCTTGATTAAAGTTTTCAAAAAGTTTACTATAAGACCAGCGCTCTAACCATGCTGAGCTACGAGCCCGTGAATAACCTTTATCCCTGGAATATTTTTTAACCTTTGTTATACGCTCAAAACTCCTGATTAAGGAACTTTAATAAAGGACTTTTGAGTAGTTATGATGCTGATTCGAATGGACTTAGGAGAGGGGCTAAGGAAGGCAATTGCAAGGCTTAGCGGAGCCTCTGTAATAGATTCCAAAACGATAAAGGAGTTCAACAAGGAGCTCCAGAAGGCCCTAATTTCAGCAGATGTTGAAGTCGAGCTTGTATTTGCGCTTACCAAGAAGATAGAAGAGGCAGCTGCAGGCTCAGAGATGCCGCAGGGAGTAAGCAAGCGCGACTATATCACGAACATGGTCTACGAGGAGCTCTCCAGGCTCATGGGGACGAGCTACGAGCCCGAAATAAAGCCGAAAAGGATACTGCTGGCAGGAATATACGGGTCTGGAAAGACGACCACAGCTGCCAAGCTTGCGAAGTTCTACCAGGATCGTGGCCTTGGAGTGGGGCTTATCTGCTGCGACGTTTCGCGTCCTGCAGCTTACGAACAGCTTGAGACGCTTGCAAAGCAGGCTGGAGCTGGGTTCTTCGGTATGAAGTGGGAGAAGGATGTAAGGAAGATAGTAAAGGCAGGAATGCAGGAGTTAAGGGGAAAGAAGGTAATAATTTGCGATTCCAGCGGAAGAAGCGGAATGGATAGGGAGCTTATAGACGAGCTTAAGGCAATAAATGCTGAGTTCAAGCCCGATGAGAGGCTTCTTGTCATAAATGCGGATATAGGCCAGGTGGCAGGAAGGCAGGCCAGGGAGTTTGACAACGCGATAAGGCTTACTGGAGTGATAGTAACCAAGCTTGATGGATCTGGAAAGGGAGGCGGGGCACTTAGCGCAGTTGCTGCAGCAAACACAAACGTGATGTTCATAGGCACTGGAGAGAAGCTTGGCATGATTGAGCTTTATGACTCAAAGAAGTTTGTAGGCCGCCTGCTTGGAATTCCAGACCTTGAATCACTTATCGCCAATGTACAAGAGGCGATAAAGAGCTCGGGGCTTAGGGAAGAAGACGTGAGTATGGATGAGCTTACGTTTGATGCATTCTACAACCAGATGAAGGCAATGTCGAAGATGGGCCCGATGAAGAACGTGCTGGGGATGATGGGCCTTGCGGACGTCCCGAAGGAGGCGCTCGAAACTGGTGAGACTAAGCTCAAGAAGTTCGAGAACATAATAAGCTCCATGACAAAGGAAGAACGCAGGAGCGAGAAGCTCCTTAGGGAGCATGGACGCATTGCGCGCATTGCAAGGGGAAGCGGCACTACAGAAAAGGATGTGAGGGAGCTGATCACTGATTTTAACAAGATGAAGAAGATGGCGGACCTGATGAAGAATGACAGGATGATGAAGAAGCAGCTGTCAAAGTTCATGCCGGGAATGGGCAAGTAGAACCTGGATTCTCACGGGACTCTTTTAATGCTACTGGTGCTGCTTGGCCCGTATATGCGTCTTTCTCCTCAGAATCTGCCTTTGGCAAAGCGTAAATATGATAAAAGGGCAGGTATAATAGTAGAAAAATGAAAATGCAAAAATGAGATGGTAAAAATGGCATCAAGAAAAATGATGGAAAATGCACATGCTGTAGTGGATAAGGCAGTCGAGATGCGCGTGGCTGTTGTCAGCGCAGCTAGAGATGCCAAATGGGCGGGGGCGGGCAAGGTCAGGCTTGCTGCATATGGTAACCTTGTAAGGCGCGCAACTGCATTGGAAAGAGATGCGTATAAGTCACATGACATGGCGCTTAGGGGGGAGTTAAGTGCGCAGGGAATAAACAGCACGATAAGGCTTTATGTTAAGGCTGCGAAAAAGCACAGGAAGGCAGGATACATTGCCCTGTATGCATTTTCGAGAGCTTCGGAGCTTAAAGCTGAAAGGCAGGACCTGAAGGAGGCCATAGGATTAGATATGGGAACCAGGGCTGCAACGGTTTGGGGCAAGCGCATAAGAGAGATAGATAAGAAGCTGCTGAAGCTTGAGAGTAAATGCGGCAACCTTTCTGAAGTAGTGAGGCATTAACGGATTCTTGTTAGGAATTCGCGTACTTCTTTGCTATTTTTTCTATTATTTCTTTTGACATCCCGATATTTGAGGAGGGATTGGTGAGCTCCTTTATCTCGTTCTCCGAAAGGAGTGCCATTACTTCCTTGTCATTGAGAAGCGATTTTGTGTAGTGCATGTTGTTGCTCAGCGCCTCCTTCGCATTCCTGAATGATACCTCCCTGGCCTTGCTTCTGTGCATTCCTTTGCTGACCAGCCTGCTCATTATGAGCTGGGATGCTGTTGTACCCTTTGAGATGTTTAGGTTCCTTTCTATACTCTCTGGAACCGGAGTTGCCCTTTCTATAAGATTCTTCACAAGCCCACATGAATAGTCCGCGAGTATAAATGATTCAGGAACTGCAATGCGGTCCGAGAGCGATGCTGTCAGGTCCCTGAAGTCCTCGTTAAACACCGACTCCATTGAAGAGACTGCGTATCCGCGCACTATCCTTGCGATGGATATGCACCTTTCCTCGATGAAGGGATTGCCGTGCTGGTTCTTGTGGGGCATTGCAGAACTCCCTATGGATGCGCTATCCGGCTCCTCTATTAGCTCTAGTATCTCGCTTCTCTTGAGGTTCTTCATGTATGCGGCTATCGTCTCGAGCCTCCCGCAAAGAGATGCAATGTCTGAGATAAGATATGAAGTATTCTCACGTGGAGGTATCTGCATCGATATTTCTGATGGGCGCACGCTGAGGTTCTTGAGTACTGTGCTTTCCAGCTTTAT
>JAGWHH010000056.1 GCA_028866935.1 Microcaldota archaeon
CTGCGGTTTTGTCAAATCAGGATAGATGAATACTGACAAATATTTATCTAAACCTTACAAACGGCAACGGAACAGTAACCATCGGTACAGGTTTTCAAGGCACAGTGGCCACAGATACGGTGCAATCTGCAAGGCAAGCTGCAAGTTACGCTGCGTCCTATCTTTCCTTAAACGAAAGCAAGTATGACTTCAATTTCATAATACAAAGCGACAGTGCCAATGTATCTGGGCCAAGTGCAGGAGCTGCAATGACACTGATCTCTATCGCAGCGCTTGAGCACCGGCAGCTTTCACCAAACTTTACAATTACAGGCACAATAAGTCCAAACGGGACAGTGGGGCAGATAGGCGGAGTCTTTGACAAGGTGCAGGCGGCCAAGACCATAAATGCAAAGTTCATACTTGTACCGTACTTAAATCGATCGGACTATCAATACCTGCTCTACTACCTGTCGCAGCAGACTTACGACGTACCTGTTATAGAGGTTAAAAATATCTCGCAGGCAGTCCCTTATGCACTAGGATACCCTGCAGCGCAGATAACGCGACTGAATTATACGCTCTACAAGAACTTAGATGTTGCGGGCCTTCCTGCATTAAACAATACTTGCGCATCTTGCAACGATAGTGCATTTGGGCAGTTGGTGAACTTCACCTTTAATTTTACCCAGAACGAGATAAACGGAATTAATACTACAAAGTTCGGTAACATACAGGCGCAAATGCAGCAGCAGCTTGCCGAATATAAGCAGATTGCGCAGAAGGGATACCTATACAGCGCTGCAGACCTCGCATTCAATGAATACCCTGTTACTTATGTATTCTCAAACTACGGCAATGCAAATTACACCAATGCGTTAGCTGTATTGAACAACATATCTGCGTACTGCAACTCGGTAGGACCGCCACCTCAGCTTACCAACAAGAACTATGAGTTTGTAACCGGAGGCGAGGCAAGAGGTCTGTGGGCAGGAATCACCTTGAAAGCGGCATATGCCGTACTTAACGTATCACAGACAAGCGATGGCATACTCGCACTTTTGCAGTCTGCTGCCCCAGCGTATTCGTGGTGCCTAGCGCAGTCTCAGATGTACAGTACTGCCTCATCAATGGGCGGCACTCCAGTCAGCCTGCCACAATCTGCACAGTCTACTGCCCTAAGCGATCTGCGGCAGGTCCAAACGTACGGAAATGACCTTCTATACGTTAATGCGTCAACGCAGGCATACAATGCAGGAGAGTACGCAGCTGCAATATATTCAGCAGATTACGCGCAGGTGTTCTATAATGGGACTGCCATCACAAACCAGTCAGGATATGCCACGCAGGCAGAGGTATCTAAGGCATTGGCACAGGCTGATGGAATATGGCCACAGCAGTACGCGTACCAGGCGCAATTCTATCTTTACCAGTCATCAATATCTAATGGCACTGCTGCGCAGTCTAATCTAAATGGGGCTTATGACACTGCGCTACTTTCACAGAAGCTTGACGGGCTTGATTCTTACTTATCTGGGAACTTCATATCCGGAGTAACTACAACACTGCCACAAAGCAACCCGAGCGCGAGTGCCCCTTCAGACCAAGTCCAACAGAACTTCCAGCTAGTATTTGGCATGCTGATTGTCATGACAATATTGGTGCTAATCACCTTGGGGCTGCTACTGCACCACATACTAGAACATAAGTCGCAGAAACCAAACCCCCCCGTTTCAATCTCCAGGGCGAGATCTAGAAGAGGCCGCTAGATGCAAGACCCGTTCTGCAACGAAGAGGCCTATTCAAAAACCGTGTTTTATGAATCCGATTATTTCAGGGTCCTCTACGACCTTAGGCCGGTTATAAGGGGACATGTCCTGTTCGTGTCAAAGCGCCATGTTACAAACCTCCTGGAGCTTAATAACGAGGAGATAGGAGATCTCCACAAGACGTTCATGAAGGTCATACCGGCAATACTGAAGGTTTATGGAGCTACAGATGAATCATACGACATCACCTCACAGATAGGGCCTTATTCGGGCAGGACTGTTCCGCACCTGCATTTCCATGTCCTTCCAAGAAGCAGGAGTGATGAATACCAAAATGAAGAAAAGAACATCTTTGATGACCTGAAGCTAAACAGGACGCATTTTGGCGCATCTGATGTAGAGACAGAGGTAAAGAAGCTCAGAAAGGAGTTTGGATATAAACCAAAGACGAAATAAGTACACAGACGAGCGCAAGACCCATTCCTGCCAAAGAGACATTTCTTACAAAATCGTATGACCTTTTTTTGCCCAGGACAAATGCCGCTCCTGAATACAACAGCGAGATGTCTGCAATTGCAATCAAAAGTGCATATACCAGGTTGTGCGAAAACGGAGTTACATCGTAAAACAGGTAGATGCTTATGATCACCGCTGCGGCGTAAAGAACAAACGCTATCCGAGCGGATGCGAAGTTTCCTATCAGCTTTGGAAGCGTTGTTGCCTTTCTTATCTTGGTATCCCCTTCATAATCCCTGATAGTTCCGTCTATCTCGCGTGCAAGGCCGCTAAAGAATACCATTACGAATATTACGGCAATGGCGCTGCTTAGATTGGCAGATAGGACATAATTTCCAAATATGAACGGTATTGACATAGAAAAGGCAATGTACATGTTGCCTATCAAAGGCATGTCTTTTAATTTGTAGCTGTAAAGCAATGACAGGGCTGCAAATATTAGCGCAATGATCAGGCACTGCGCATTTATCAGCGCGCTCCCTATGATGCCTACAATCATGCTTACTCCTGTAATGTAAAGCGCTTCGGATGGGGATAGATCGCCTCTCACAAGGGGCCTGGATTTCTTGTTCTTCCTGTCAGTGTCTATATCAAAGTAATCGTTTATTGCAAACGCGCCCATGCTGATGAATACTGGCGTTATTAAGCTTAAAATGAAGATATACGGTTTTGGAATTCCTCCAAGCAGCAGTTCTGCAGCGATAACAGCGACTATCAGCATCATGCTATGCTCGATACGCGTGAGTTCCAATGCGGCCCTAAGCTTTCCCATGCTAGTTTAATGCGAAAAAGGTATATAAGAGGCGGGCCTTGCTAAGGCGCCTGAGAAGGATGATATACCTTTTGGCACATAAATAATGAACAGGTAGATGCGATGCCCAACAATCCTGGCAGAATACAAGGCGATTATGGCATGGAGGGCAATACGGAAATAAACTACATAGACCCTGGCGACTTCGGCGCAGTAAGGAAGCCGAAACAGTGGAGGGGCGCACGCCTGTGCGCTTTTGCCGCTGCGCTTGCAATAATACTGCTATACATTCTTACGAGATGAACCGGATGGATGCTCTTGAAGTGGATATTGACGGCGCAAAGAAGCTCGCAAAAGGCGGAAGCAACATCTATGTATTTGCAGAGAACCTTGGCGATGGGGAGTTCGTAAAGGCGCTTCTGGAAGGCATAGGGCGTACCGAGGAGGTCGATTTTGGTGAGGCAAGGATGATAGTGATGCATTTGGGCAGTGATGGTGATATTGAAGAGCTTGCCCAGAAATACGCTGATTCTGTAATAGTGTGTCCGCATGGAAACACCTCGCTTAGGATGGCCAGGTCCCTAGTTGCCCTTGGAGTTAAGGCGTATAGCCTGCACGGAGGCCTGGCAGGGTTAAGGTCAAGGGCGCAGCAATAATATTAGCAACATTAGTCATTTTTACTACGTTTACCTTTTTTCCGTTGCATGGCAAAGGTTATAAATGAGAATATCCGAGCGTTTTAGCGCAGGCACTAGGCGTATAGTATATGCTAACTAAAACGTTTTTTCCGCATGGGCATAACACCCCAATTGAAATGAGCGTGTTCCTAAAGAGCGTAAGGAGGGATGCGCTTATGGAACCGGACTCTGCGCTAGGAAAATTGCTTAAGAACGGCGCATCAGAGTCTGCTGCAGGAAACAACGAGAATGCAGCACTGTTCTTCACCCAAGCCGCAGGAATGCTCATGGCCCACGGTGTCAGGATGGAGATGAAGATGGCATCTAAGTACTATGCTCTTGCCGCAGAGGAGTACAAGAAGGCTGCAGCAAAGAGCCTCACGTCAGGTGTAGACGGCGCAGTGCTTGGGGATCTGTACTCCAAGGCCGGACGGGCATACCGGCTGTCAGGGGATGGAAGAATAAACGAATGCATTGAATGCTATCGCCTCTCGGCAGCATACTACCACGCCGAGGCGGATTTGCTCTTCACATCTGAATTTGGAAAGGAGCGCGCCGAGATGATGTCGCTTCGTTCTGCAAATTCAAACTGGAAGGTCATTGACGCTCTACTAGCCACAGGCTACGGATCAGGAGAACGTAAGCTTGAGCTGGCAGAGATCTACGAGCGCATATCGGACGCGTACGGCGATATTATTACAAGGGAGCACATATCCAGATCGGCCAGGGCGATATCAGAGGCCGTTTTCGTGCTAAAACTTACATTTGGAGATAGCCGCTTAGACCTGTCTGCGGCGTTCAGGATACTCAAGAAGGCCGAGAGGAGGCACATGCGAAATCACGATGTTATCGGCGCTGCTTGCAGCGTGCTTGAGCAAAGCAGTTTAATCAAGGCTGCAGACGGCTACCGCGCCCGCTGATGCCATAGTGCACAAAGTAACAGCATATTACGCATAAACTGCCCAAATTGCCTATCTTTAAATATGAGGATTTCTATAATAATTTGTGGGAGAGTTATGCAGATAAATCGTGCACACGAGAGAATAATAGCGGACCATGTTGCAATGGGCATAGAGAACAGGAGGAACTTTGGCAGAGAAATAAAAAGAGCCAAACTACAAGGAGCACTATTCGTTGCAAGCGTACCTGTAGCGTTTGTAGCGGCTGCGGTTGCTGACGCAAATTTTGGCTATTCTGCAATGGCTAGCCTGCCATCAATAGCCATGGCCTTGAACAGGTACACACGCGTAGACATGCTCACTGCTAGCAGGCGCGAGAGGAGCCAGAGATACGGGCGCGTAGACCCAGTTCCCCTGATAGAAGCGCGAAGATTGGAATAACCTGAAACTGCCACTTGATGGCAGCGCCTACCTAATCTTTCCTGTCCTAGATGGCATCTTGTGCGCAGACGTTGATCTGGCCTGCCCTTGCGGGATCTCAAGTCCCCATATGTTTATCGTAAGGCTCTGGTTATCGGAGAACAGGAGCACCATTCCAACGAACAATCCAAGCGCAATGACCCATGGATTTAGCACTAGTATGCCTATAAGTACCGCAGCAACAGATACGCGTACTAAAAGCTCGTTGTTGCTGCCAAAGTTCTTTATTACCTGCGAACCAGGATTGTCGCTGAAGAAAACAAGCGCGACCATTATCGCAGATACGGCTACGCCAATGAAGACATATCCGCTAAGAAACGAATCAAATAGATACGCGATGGCCAGGAGAATGAATATGCCTTTCAGGTCGTCTCTGCCAAATACAGCCATACTGATATTTTGCAGCATTGCTTTATATACCTAATTTTATCCCAGGTCCAGACTTACCCGGATGCGATTTATGCCCATAGCAGGATAAAAGAAGGCTTTCATATTCGCGCATGCCTGCCAGCAGCCCAGGGCGCTTCACAATCACGTATGAAAAGGGCCCCTCTTCTTTACTAGCATATCCTTATATTCTTTCCAATTCCTCATCTTCACTATCATTTTAGTCGCCAAAACTAAATGATAGCGGTGTTTTTACTCCCTTCTCTATTGGTAAAATTTTCGAAGGGATTATGGGCACCCAACAATCGCCCACCTGCTTTATATATGAGGGCAAATACACAAAACGTGTGGATTTTATGGCAGTCAGAACAAGGGCTAGAGATGTTGAAACAGTATTGCCAAAGGTAGTCGAACAAAGCGCAGACTATCAAAGATCAGGGGAGATTGCAAGTTCGCATAACGGAACCAGAATTAGGCTTGAAAGGTTGCCACAGCTACTTAATGATCCAGATTTCGTTAAGTCCATAGAAGGCACAGGATCATACAAAAGGGACGGATATACTTGGTTCTGGACTGACACCGTAGGCACCAATCTAAGTGGCTACTACAGGATAAATCCACAAGGAAAGACATTAGATGAGATGTTTACATTCATATCAGATAGTTTCGATAGAAAGGTCGAAAAGGTTCCGTTCAAAGAAAGAGCCTATTTCTGGAAAGGAAATCGGCCTCTGTCCGTGGGTGTCTGGAGGTCGGGCGTCGACGGCGGGCGTCTGGGCGTCGACGGCTACGACAGGCTTGACGTTGTCGCTCCGGTGGTGGTTGTCGAGCAAGTCCGAGCTAAGCCTACACCGGGAGTAAACGATAAGGTAAGGCCGGGCTTCGTAGACCTGATAAGAAAGACACATGCAAATTAGCGTGATTTAGTGAACATGACTAATAAGAGGATGCAAAGGCAAAAGGAATTTGAGGAGGTTGTGAAGCATGATGCCGAAAGATCAACGCTTAAGGGAATGATCCGCACAGAAAGGACATTGGCTGTTGCTTCTGGAGTGCTAAGCTGCCTTTTTGGCTATGTTGGCATAGAATCCCTACAAGCCAAAGTCAATGTCCCAGAATACATAAAGCGCCACCATCTCTCCCACTCGCTATTGACAAATCCCAATTTCGTGCACGGCCTTAACACAAGCCAGCAGTCAGGCGGAAAGTATCCCTTGATGATAAGCGGCGCAGCGGCAGTGGTTAGCTCATTTACATTCTGGTCATACAGAGGTTCGAAGAAGAGGCTTGCGGAGCATGAGAGCAGCATCGAGGCAGTAGACATAAAGACAAAGAAGGAGCTAAACCAGGCGGAGATATCCAATGCAAGTGAATATGCAGGCGAAATGAGAATTGCCATTCTTGAGCATATGAAAAGCCTCGAAGCACGTGAGCGCGCCGGAGAGCAGATCTCAGAAAAAGAGATAGCAGCATTAGAAGAAATGATCCTAAGGAGAGAGAAATTGGCTGACGAGGTTGTTTCAATGTATATGGACAGGTATATTGCAGCAGGTAATATATTAAAAGAGATTGTTAGGGATATGAATAGACCAGAAGTAAAAAGGAAACATGCACGTTTAAGCATAGGCGCTGGAAGTTCAATTACGGCATTAGGCACTAGCGCCATTGTCCTATCTTCTATTGACGGAGCATATCCGCTAATTGCTGGAAGTATATTCGTGGTTGGTTATGGGTTAAACCGATTAAGGGAGGGGATTAAGGTGCTTGCAAAGCTCAAATCGGAGAGCAAGGAAAAAGAGGGTTAGAATTTCTAGAAATGATATTGGAATATATATGGCAATAGGATTCAGAGGAAGGGATATGCCTGTTTCAATAATGGCTACAAGCGGCGATGAACTAGTTAAAAAAGTTTCAGAGTTAGGCCATGATCCTTCTCAGGTATTTCTGAAGCACGGCAATCCAAATTTCGTGAATGCCTTAGAGCGCTCCAGATACAAGATGTTTGCCAGTCTAGCAGAGTCCGGGGCAGAGTGTCCAATAGGCTTTGTGAGGGAATTCAACGCGCTGCGTGAACTCCATGCCGCTTTGCCGCAAAACGTTGCAACACCAATAGCGCTTGTGAAGAGCGGCTTGTTCACTGTTTGCGGATATCTTACTGAATATGTTGATGGCATTACGCTCTTGCAGCTTGAGGAGCACCCTGTTTTCGAAAGCGTAAGCATAGCCCAAAAGGCAGCTCTTTACGAGGGCATTTTATTTTTGATTAGAGACATTGAAAAGGCCGGCCTGGCCCACGGGGATCTGTCCAACCGAGGAAATATAATAATTTCAAAAAGCGGCGGAATAAAATTAATAGATCCGATGCCGGATAGTTAC
>JAGWHH010000057.1 GCA_028866935.1 Microcaldota archaeon
TTGATCCGGCAATCTGTCGGCACACCTCACTGCATGGTGACTCACACCTCGCTATTGCCATATAGCGCCCTCCTCCGTCGCTGACTATACCACACCATGCGAGAAAAAGAATATGCTGTACACTTCGAGGCATGGAAGAGCATAAACCACAGAGGCGAGACCTCGCACGGGCTTGCATACTTAAGCGGCGACTCAATCATATCAGTACACGAACAGGGACTTATCAGAGACTCTCCAATATTCAAACAGGGCCACCCCGAGATCAAGGGCAATATCCTGATAGCGCACAATAGATACCCTACTTCATCAGGCAACGATCGTGAAAATGACCAGCCATTTCAGTACGTATCGCCACAAGGAACCCCATATGCTTTAGGGCATAATGGAAACATTGCTAATGATGGAGAGTTAAGGGCGCTGATACCTGGAAATGCGGGAGGCTCAGATACAAAGGTACTTGGTGAGCTATCCGGAAAGTCAATTGACGCAGGAAAAGACATGCCAGGCTCGATTAAGGAGGTACTGGGAAATGCCTTAGGCTCTTACTCGCTCACTTTTCTTATAGGAGGAAACAACCCCATGGTTGTTGCCATAAGGGATCCGCTTGGCTACATGCCCCTATCCGTAGGAGAAAATGGAAAGGGATTCTATGTCGCTTCTGAGTCAATAGCATTCAATCATTTCAATGCGCAGAATAGAGAAGTAAATCCAGGGGAGATGGTAATAATAGACAGATCCGGGATGACCAGCCACCAACTGTTCGAGCAAGAGCAAACACAGTACTGCATGTTCCAGTGGGTGTACATACTTCACTCAACCTCAATATTCGAGGGTACAAACGCATACATTGTAAGGGACAGGCTCGGAGCGAAAATGGCTGAGCGATACAGCCCTGAGGTAGATTTCGTAATGCCAGTCCCAGATTCTGGCAGGGCTGCTGCACAGGGATATGCTAATGCAAGAGGGATCCCTCTCCTTGAAGGAATAATGAAGGAGCGCTACGAATCAAAGAGAAGTTTTATACAAGATGAGCAGCTAGATCGGCAGGGCGTAATAAAGAGAAAGCTGAGCATAATAAAATCTGTAGTGGAAGGCAAAGACATACTTGTTATAGACGACAGCCTTGTAAGGGGCAATACTGCGCCATACCTGATCAAAATGCTCAGGGAGGCAGGTGCACGAGAAATACACATGGCATTTGCATGTCCTCCGATAGTTAGCCAGTGTGCTTACGGTGTAGACTTCTACAACTCGCAGCTTTTCGCAAGGCAATTCATGAACGGAAAGATAGATATGAACTGGCCTGACAGCACCTTCAATGAACATATCGCGCAAAAGCTTGGAGTCTCAAGCGTTTATTATAACACGATCGGGGATCTCGTGGAGTCAATAGGTAAAAGCGAAGAGAGTCTTTGCCTTTCATGCCTTACAGGAGAGTACAAGCAGGATATAGTACTTCAGACGCAGGCAGCAAGAAGGCAGTAATCTCCGATAGCTATTTAAATCATTGTTACTAATAACATTTTACTTATTTTCCCGTAAGTACTGCAATTTGCAGGAGGGATTATGATGGCAGAAAACAAAGAGGAATTCAGCAAGTTCATTGCTGAGAATAAAGGAAAGAGGAAATTCAAGCAGACCGTAGAGCTAGCCATAAATTTCAAGGGTATTGATTTTACAAAGCAGGACAACCGTCTAAATCTAGAAGTCAATCTTCCAAACGGAAAAGGCAAGACAAAGAAGGTAGCCGTATTCTCAACTGACAGAAATCTTTCAGAGCAGGCAAAAACAAACGGCGTTGAGGTAATAGACGGCGCGCAGATAGAGCAGATAGGAAAGGACCCTGCTCGTCTAAACTCGCTTCTCGAGTACGAGCTTATTGCACAGCCAAGCCTCATGCCTGTAATTGCAAAGAACCTTGGTCAGTTCCTAGGTACAAGGAACAAGATGCCTAAGCCGCTAATCGGAAGTTCAAACATTGCTAATATTTCAGAAGAGTTAAACAAGAGAATACAGCTAAGGAACAGGGGAAAGAACCTTCCTACAATACACTGCATAGTAGGAACTGAGGACATGGAGCCTGAAAAGATCTATGCTAATGTACAGGAGGTTATTTCAACAGTGACAAAGAAGGTGGGCAATGCGCACGTGCGCTCTGCATACGTGAAGCTCACCATGTCAAAACCATTCAAGGTAGCGTGATACTATGATGATCAAAGCCCAAAAAGTAGAGTTCGTAAAGAAAATGAGCAAGGAGGCTAAGGGCTACAGCACCATAGGGATAATGTCTCTTGATGCAGTTCCCGATTCACTTGTCCAGAAGGTAAGAAACTCGCTAAAGCCTGATGTAAAGTTCATTGTGGCAAGAAAGACTCTTGCAATGAAGATACTCGAAAGCGATCCTCGCCTTGAAAAGCTCAAAGACTACACAAAAGGCAACTTCGCAATATTATTCTCAAACAAGGATCCTACAGAACTAAACAAGGTCATAGCAGCAAACAGGAAGAAGCTGGGCGCAAAGCCAAACCAGGTCAGCCCTGCCGATATAAGCATAGAGAGCGGAGAGACCTCCATAATGCCTGGACAGGCAGTCACGGACCTCAAGTCTGCAGGAATTGACGTAAAGATAGAAAAAGGAAAAGTAGTCATTTCAAAGTCAAAGGTGCTTGTAAAGAAGGGAGACAAGATTAGCACAGCAATATCAAAGGCACTAAAGATGCTTGACATAATGCCGTTTGAGGCAGGAACAAAGCTTACTGTTGCACTTAATGGAAATCTTATATATACTGAGCGCGTGCTTGCAGTCGACCATAACTACGTGACACAGGAAGTCGCGGTAAGGTTCGCAGAGGCAAATGCACTTGCGACACAGATAGGACTTGTAACACAGTACAACGTTGACAGCATGGTAAGAAAGGCATATCTGTCTGCACTAGGACTTGGACTTGGCGCTGAGATATACCAGCCAGGGATAACAGACAAACTGCTTGCAAAGGCAGTCCGCGAGGCATTAAGCCTGAATGGACTAGTAAAGGAG
This sequence comes from Microcaldota archaeon, assembly GCA_028866935.1. Lineage (GTDB taxonomy): Archaea > Micrarchaeota > Micrarchaeia > Micrarchaeales > CABMGC01 > JAJZNA01. The sequence goes on from JAGWHH010000057.1 coordinate 3,038, forward strand.
GAACCAAAGGAAGAGAAGACAGAACAAAAGGAGGAACCAAAGGAGGCATAACCATGAACAAGACAAACAAAACAACTGATACAAACAAAGAGATGCCGTTGACGCAGGAAGAGATAAAAATAAACAGGAAGATGGAAGTAATGATGCACGAGTCAATCGGCAGAAGACAAAAATAATATTCACAAATTGGTGAAACAATGGAATACATATACGCTGCGCTTCTCCTTGATGCAGCAGGAAAGGAGATAAGCGAAAAGAGCTTGGCTGAGGTAGTGAAGGCCGCAGGACTTCAGGTTGACGAGGCAATGGCAAAGTCCGTTGCAACTTCTTTGAAGGAAGTCAACATAAAGGAAGTAATAAAGAACGCACAGAGCGTTCAGATGGCAGCCCCAGCAGCCGCAACAGGTGGAAAGCCTGAGGCAAAGAAGGAAGCGCCAGCAGAAGAGAAGGTAAGCGAAGAGCAGGCAGCAGGAGGCCTTGCAAGTCTATTCGGCTAATTGTGCAGATACCAAAATATCTGCCAATAGGCGATTAGTTGCGCAAGACAATACTCTAAGCCAGTAATCAGTTAGTGAGCGGTAGATACGAGAGTAGCCAACAAGCTCGCAATATTTAAATAATGTTCTTAAGAATACTTAGTTTGGTGTTCAAATGCAGGTTTATGTTGAGAAGCCCAAATGTACAGGATGTTCACACTGTTTCGATGTGTGCCCAGTTGCAGTTTTCGAGATGAAAGATAGGGCGTCTCCAGATGTCAATAACGATGTCGCTCCAGAAGATGCAAAGTGGAAAGGATCTCATACTCCAGAAGTTACGGCAAAATGGTCAAGCGTGCAGGACGGACACAAGCACTTTGCCGAGAAGCATGAAGGCGGAAGCGGAGGAATCTCTGTTGCTGTTAACGGCCCATCGTGCATACTATGCCAGGCATGCCTTGTAGAGTGTGAAGGAGAGTGCATCGTCATAACAGACGATACAAACAACGTCTATCACTCAATCTACAAGTAAATTCAGTAGATAAGGAAGTCTATGGCTACCTCTATCTGGGATGGAGAGTACGTTCTCGCAGTCCTTTTGTACAAGACCCTAAAGCGCCTGCCGTTTCTTGCAAAAAAGCCGTGCAGCTTCTTGATGTGATAGTCAAAAGCATCACTTCTATTTCCGAATCCATAGTAATGCACAATGCATCTTGGTTTCGCTGCAATAAGCACGCAGTCAAGGAAATTATACGAGTCTTTGGGAAGGGGCATAACTATCCTGTCTGCGAAGTGCTTATGCTTTTTAACAAGCACCTTAACGTCGCCTAGTTCAGGTACTACGTTGTCAGCATGGTTGAGCCTTACATTCTCGAGCATGTATTCGTAAGCCTTTTTATTTAGCTCCATTGCCACCACGCGCGATTTTTTGCGCATCTTAGCGATCTCCACAGCGAAAGGCCCAGCACCTGCGAACATCACCATTACATTTTCTCCATCCCTGCTCGCCTTGCGTATCCTGTCCCTTTCAAACGCAAGGCGCGTAGAGAAGAACGTCTTTCTCAGATCCAGCTTAAATGAAGCTCCATTCTCCCTGTATATTGTATCGTACTTCCTCTCTCCTGCAACATAAGCGTACTTCCTCGTCCTGTACCTTCCGCCTACAGCGCCGGCCTTCCTGAGCACCGTCTTGATATTCCTGTTTACCTTCATTATTGCCTTAGCCATTGCCTTTGCGCTTTTTGCACTATCCGACTCTACGATTGCAATGTCCCCTACCAAATCGTATCCTTTTGCAACGTCCTGATAATTGCCTTCCGCATGCTTCCCAAGGACGCTGCTATACGTGCCTATATTGGGATTTTTTCCAAACTTAAAATCTGCAATCTGTCCACCTGCAGATTCTATTGTCTTCCTGCTTTTTCCCTCTATTGCCGAACTGAGGGGAAAGTATATAAATTTGTCACTTCTAATTATCCTATAATTATTATCCATTAGTTTCTGCCTTGCGAGGTAAGTTTTTACCTTTTCGGCATGCCTTTTGGCTATTTTGACGCCTAACATAGAACCAATAATAATTGTGTAAAAGGATTAAAAAGAGATGACAAACGCATGTATTTCATCATAAGAGTAACTGCAAGCCAAGAAAAGATAACTGCAGACGTACTGCAGAACAAGATATCCAAAACAAGCAGTGGCATTTACTCGCTGGTAATGCCGTATGGCATGAGGGGATATCTGGTCATCGAGGCCGAAAACGAGATAGCGTGCAGGGACCTTATACTTAACGAGCCTCATGTAAAGGGCATGCTCTCAAAGCCGCTTGACGCAGCAGAACTTGAGAAGATGCTGGCATCAAAGCAGGCAATACAGGAAATCGGGGTAAGCGACATAATCGAGTTCTTTGCAGGCCCGTTCAAGGGCTACAAGGCAAAGGTAATGAAGGTGGATTCAGCAAAGGATGAAATAACAGTAGAGTTAATGGATGTTGCAGTACCTATCCCAGTCACGACAAAGTCAAATCTTGCAAGGATAATCGAGAGAGCAAACAAGGGTTGATACAATGGCAGAAGTAGTAGTCAATGGATTAATAGAAGGCGGAAAGGCAACGTCAGGGCCACCATTCGGCCCTGCGCTTGGACCTTTAGGGGTCAACACAGCGGCAATAGTTGCCGAGATAAATGCGAAGACAAAGGCATTCGATGGCATAAAAGTGCCCGTAAAGGTCACAGTAGACAAGGACACCAAGAAGTTCACGGTAGAAGTTGGAAGCCCTGCTACAAGCGCGCTTATACTAAAGGAACTGGGCCTACAAAAAGGCGGAAAGGTAAAGGAAGAGATAGCTGGCAACATAACTATCGAGCAGATAAAGAAGATAGCCAAGGCAAAGGAAGCTTCGATGTACGGCAACTCCCTCAAGTCAAGGGTCAAGCAGGTTATAGGTACGTGCAAGTCGATGAACATAACCGTGGAGGGAATCGGAGCAAAGGAAATGATGGCAAAGGTAGAGTCAGGGGAAGTCAAGGTATAAGTTTCAAAAAGCCCGAAATAATTTCTATCCCTAGTCAATACTACAAGCGCCACATATACTACGTCAGAAGTCTAGTTCAGCGTTAAATTAATACACCTTATTGTTACAATGGTTCTTCATGTCCATGGATTTCAGGCAGTATGTGGCAAGCCACAGTGAGGAGATATACTCAAAGATTATGGGGTATCTGCCGATGCGTGAACCCACTGAGCACTACAAGATAGTCAGGGAGTACAGCGAGCGACGCGGAAGCTACAGAAGGCCTGGCCTGCTCATGCTCACCGGCCAGATGTTCGGAGCCAAGATCGAAAACTTGATACTTCCAGCTGCAGCAATGCAGCTATCAGAAGACTGGATTTTGATGCATGATGATATAGAGGATGATTCTGAGCTAAGGCGCGGAAAGCCGGCCCTACACAAAATTTACGGCACTCCGCTTGCAATCAATGCTGGCGATGCAGCCCACATAGCCATGTGGAAGATGCTCAAAGACAACACCGATGCTGTAGGGATCGAAATTGGTGACAAGCTGTTCGAAAAGTTCTATGACATGCTGCTGTACACAGTCGAAGGCCAGTACATAGAGACCAATTTCATATACAACACCAGGAGCCTAGCAGACGCGAACGAGAACCTATACCTGCGAATAGTTGCAAGCAAGACATGCTACTATACTCTTTACGGGCCGATGCAGCTAGGCTCAATAGTCGCAGGGCAGCGCGACGAAGTGCAAAGCATACTAAAGGAGATAGGCAGCCCTTCTGGAGTAGCATTCCAGATAATGGACGATGTGCTTGACATGACTGCAGACGAGAAGGTGTTCGGCAAGAAAAGGTACGGAGACCTTTACGAGGGCAAGCTCACAATGATAATGCTCCATGCATATCAGCATTCAACTGCAGCGGAAAAGAAGAAAGCAGACAGCATATACAAGAAAGACAGGTCCGAAAAGACACCAGAGGACATTGCATTCCTTTCAGGCCTTGCAGATAAATACGGCAGCATAGACTATGCAAAGGCGCAGGCGGAGAAATACGGCAAACTGGCGATAAAGGCCCTCAAAAAGTATGACGGCTTCATGCCAGACAACGCCTACACGGAGATATTCCTTTCAGCGCTTGAAGAGATGTACAAGAGGCATAAGTAGGACTAAGTCTAAAAATAATGCCAAACAGCAATACGCTTTTCCGCCGGTTAGGGCAGTATGTCGTATCGTGGGAGGTCTTAACTTCCAAGTTCGGAATGTGTTTGGGTGTTTCCCCTCCCCTATGGCCGTTTGACACAATACACTCTCAGCTAAGTTTTAAATAAGTTACTGAAATAGTGGAAAAAGGGCTATTTTACTGAGGTTACCCCTTCCACTACCTTCTCGAACTTCTCCACTGACTTTACGACCTCCTTTAGCCTTGGATTTATGTTGTATCCAAGGTCATAGCCTCGCTCAGTGCGTATGTGCGTAGGCTGAAGGACGTTAAGGTTCATTGAAAGATTCCTTAGCGTTATAATGAGCGTCTTCCTTGTGAACTTCTTCCCAAGCACTGTATAAAGTTCCCTCGTGGTCCTTGGAGACTTTACCATGAGAAGCTTAAGCACAGCATAATTCGGCTTACTAAGTATCTTCCTCACAAGCCATATTTCGTCGTTGTCTCTCTCTACCTTTGACATATTAAACCCTGCTAAAAATTGCCTCCTATATACCTTACACA
>JAGWHH010000058.1 GCA_028866935.1 Microcaldota archaeon
ACTTCTATCAAATTGCAAACCATTCGCATTCATCCCACGATTGGAAATCGTGGGCTTTCTGCTATGCATTTTTGTAATTATTAAACGTGTCTCTGCCCCTAAAAACGATGGATAGATAAGCAAGGGAACTTCGTACAGATTTTGCGACCAATATGAAGAACTCCTCAAGTATATAGTGTAAATCGAAGCTTTCATGCAAGCATTATTGAGTCTTTCTTGTTGCTGGAGCTGCAGGTGTCGTGGATGGTGGAGGAGCACTTTGGTTGTTGAGGTTCCTTAGTGCCGCTGATGTTGCAGTGTACCCTAGCCATAAGGATACTGCACTAATCACTATGCCTATAATCTCCAGGAGCGAAGCGATTAGTGTCAATGGATTGTTTGTCGCTGCGCCGTATGTTGTGGTTACGCCATGAAGCAGTAATGACCCAGCTACACTTATGATTGATGCCACTATTACCACTACGACGCTTACTATCAGCAGGGTGCCGGCTGTGCGTAGTGCATCTTGAGATATGTCGCTTGCCAGATACACGTAAATCCTTGAGAGTTTGTATGCCCACAGCACTGCCAGCGCGTATATAAGCAAGAGCAGCGCAGCCACTACGATAATGATTAATGATGCAGATGACTTTGGTGATGCTCTAGTAGGGGTCGGATAGGATATTGTGGTTGTATAGTAGCTAGGAGATTGATTGGTTATCCTGGCAAGCTCGGAGTACTGCCATCCAGCCTTCCCTGCAACCATATATCTTGCCCAGAGCGTGCCGTCCACGCTCGCGTTCAGGCTGCTGGACACCGGAATGTTTGCTATCCTGTTTACCTCTCCAATGCTTGCCGCTTGGACTGAGTCGCTTGAGTTGAAAGGCACGATGGGAACTCCGCTTGCGTTGAGCTTTGCGCCGCTAGGCACGAATGTGATGTTCGCGTCTGTCCATGTTGTATTTGTGTAGAGCCAGAGGCTTATGAAAGTGCCCATCGTAGTTCCTGGCAGGCTGCCAACATACTCATAAGCTGAAGGGTTATCGTATCCTGAGGAGGAACCGTAGTTGCTCGATTGGCCTAGCTGGCCGCTGAATACAGGTGATATCCCTGTTGAGGAGCATGAGAACTGCGTGCTCACTGCGGTGCAGGTGAAGTCCTGGAATGTTGGCTGTGCATAGATTGACGTGGTTGCGTATCCGGATATTGAGGTTGTCGAGAATGGTGCAGTAGTGGTGTATTGGGTCGTCTGGATGTTGCTGCCGCTTGTAGAGCCGCTGGGGCTCACTGATATGCCTGCCGCTTCCAGTACAGGTGCGGTTACTTTCTCTGCAGTCATGTTGGCATTGGGCTCTCCGGTTACGCTGCATGTTGATCCTGATGGCCAAGCGGACCCCATCATGGCCGATGGTGTGCCCCAGTATCCGCCAGCGCTCTCCTTGACAGGCCAGGATGGCTTATTCAGCTGACCGAAAGCAGCGGCAAAGCAGAATGCTCCTGGTGATGATGAAGTTGCAACAGAGCAGGATGCTGTTGAATTGAGCACCGGACCCGTATCGCATATTGATGCGCTATAGGCAGTGACTGTGCTGGAGCTTTTTGAGGCTGGGCCCCATACGCCGTCAGCGAATTTGATATCTGATACAGCAACGCCTTGGTCTTTAGGGTAGTTTGTGCCAGGCACAGTGACAGCGTATGTGTTGCCTTCCGTCTGGTTGCAGAGCGCGAGTGCCAGTGCCTCATCGTAGCCTGGCGGGGTTAGCATCACCTGATTGCAGTCTGAAGGCCAGTATATGCTGCTGCCGCATGCGTACGAGCCGCAGGCCACCATTATCGCAACTGCCTCAGGCTGGGTTCCTGGATCCGTGCTGTACGTGAATATGTACGGATCTGATGAGAGTTGAGTTGCGTTCTGCCCGAATTGGCCCGAGTATCCGGTGCTGGACGCACCGGCAAATGCCATTTGGTGCGTTACGGTTCCTGGAGCGGCATGTGGAGCTGAAAGGGCAGCTGGACTAAGGAGTGAAAATGTAGAGAAAAATAGCATTATGATGAAGGCGTAAAGTATTATCAGAGCTATGACCATCGCTATTATTATGTATTTGAGCCATCTCGATATGCTCGAATATGCCGGTGCGGATTTGAGGTCGCTTCTCCTTATGTCCCTAAGGCCCAGCATCAGCGATAATGTTCCATACAGGCCGAGGATTGACGCAGCCGCAACAATTATGATTACCAATATACCTAACATTACACCTGCAGTGCTGAATAAGATGCTTGAGAGCCTGCCTGCGCTGTATATCTCCAGAACTATGATTGCAATACCGATTACTGCGGCAACAAAAGAGTACAAGAAGTATTGGTTAAGGCTCTTGAGCCCGTCAAGAGTGAACTGGTTGGCTTTTCCAGCAATCGCCATCGTAAAGCTATGTGCTGATATAGGTTAATAAACTTTTCAATTCTGCAGAATTATTCCACCCAGGCAGGCAGTCCTTAGGGTCTCTTTTGGGCCTAGGCGCTGGGCCTCTTGCTCGTCTATCATCCTTGATGCGACCAGCACGGCCTTTGCGGCCCTCATGTCCATCTTCGCCCCACGGATGTTTGCACCGGACATGTCCGCACCCCTCAATTTCGCTGACCTGAGCGTCGCGCCCTTCAGGTCAGCGCCCCTAAGGTAGGCATTCTCGAGGTTTGCCGAGGTGAGGTCGCAGCCCTTTAGGTATGCGCCCCATAGGTATGAATCAGAAAGATTGGCACCCCTCATAGAAGCGTATCCAAAGTAAGCTCCGCTCATGTTCGCGCCTCTTGCGTTGCTTCTGCTTAGGTTTGCGTACGCCAGGTTCGCGCTCCCAAGATTTGCTGTCTGCAGGTCTGACGAGGAGATATCGGCATAGCTTAGGTTTGCGCCGCCCAGGTTTGAACCCCTCAGGTATGAATTGCGCAGCTTGGCTTCGGAGAGATCTGCTCCGCCAAGATTAGAGCCCTTGAAGTTCACTTTTGCCAGATTGGCCCTTGACAGGGCCGCGCCCCCAAGATTTGAATTTGACAGGTCATAGCCTATCTTTGCCAGCCTTGATCTGAATTCTTGCGAAGATTTTGGAAAGCTATATAAATTGTTTCTGACCTCTTCTATAAGCGAACTTTTCGACATGAATTGTATTTGCAATTCCAGTATTAAATAGTCTTTTGGTTTCGCTTTTGTATGGTGTTTATCTGGAGGCAGTAATACTTTGTGGGGGGTATGCAACACGGCTTCAGCCTATAACCTTATTTGTGCCAAAACCACTGCTGCCCATCGAGGGCAGGCCGATACTGAACCACATACTTGAGAGTATGGATGGGCTAAGGCCGCAGCGCTTTGTCCTGTCTACCAACATGAAGTTCTATGACCAGTTCAAGTACTGGGCTGATGGGCAGAAAAACCCTAAACAGAGCATTGAGCTTGTTGTTGAACCCACTACACACCATGGCCAGAAGTTCGGCGCGATAAAGGGGATAAAATACACTATAGACAACGCGAAGATAAACGATGATGTGCTGATAATAGCTGGAGACAACTTCTATGCCTTCGACCTTTCAAAGCTCTATGAGGAATTCAAGACACACAAGAAGGTCACAATAGCGGTGCATGACATAAAGTCAGTTGATGATGCCAGGAGGTTCGGGGTTGTCGAAGTAAAAGGGGGCGTAGTGACGGGATTTCAGGAGAAGCCGGAGAAGCCAAAGTCTTCGTTGATAAGCACGGGAATATACATATTTCCTAAGAGTGTACTTAGGAGATTCGATGAATATATCAAGGAAGGCAACAGCCCAGATGCGCCAGGATACTTCCTCCAATGGCTGATAGGAAAGGAGGAGGTACACGCAGTAGTCTACTCAGAGAAATGGTATGACATAGGCACTATAGACACCTACAAGGAGGTCTTCGATTCCTACATCAAGTAAATGATATTAGATCGTTCTTAGAAGTGCAATGTACATCTCTGTCAGTTCCCTTAGGCTTTTTCTTGTCACATATTCGTTCGGTGCATGTCCTAGCCTACCATCAGGGCCCCATGTTATTACAGGCACATCTAAAGTTGTTGCAAGCGCATTTATGTTCTCCATATACGGAAAACGTGAGAAGTGATATCCTTCTAAATATGGAGTTGGTCTTGCCTTTAGCTTTACGTCTGCACCTGAGAGTTCCTTTAATATATTTAACACACTTGATGCGCTATCTTCCTTTCCTGTTAGTATCTACATTTCAACTTCTGAATGGCCGCAGACGCTCATGCCTACTGCCTCCCCTGCGATCCGTCGTGCCTGGCCTATTGAATCGGGTGATGCAAAAATACGATTACGGCTTGAGTAGAAAAGGTTTAGGAAGATTCCTGCTAGCTCTATTGCATCGATTGCATCTCTATAGTTTATGATGTGGGTCGGCCTCCCTGCGAAGCTAACTTCATAAAGAATCCTGCCAGTTCTGCCTACAGTTATTTGATTTGTATCTAGCCCAAAACCTGGTTCTGCGGATATTACCAAATTTACATCCTTAAAAAATTTGGGATTATTTTTAAGAGCGGTCCAAGCACCTTCAGACCAATTTTCCTCATCTACAGCGAGGAAAATTTTAATGGCAACTTGTGATTGAGACGCTGCGCTTATGAAACAGGACAATCCACCCTTCATATCTCCAGAACCTAAACCATATATCCTGCCGCTCTTGGCTACTGCTTCGTACGGATCAGTTTGCCATTGGTCTGGATTTACAAGATTTACAGTGTCAATATGGCCATAAAACATTATTCCTGTGCTTTTTCCTTCCCTTTCTGCAAAAATATTATTGCGACCTTTAGTATCTCCGACTTGCTGGGTTGTGACAGAAAAGCCCATATCCCTCAATAAACTTGCAAGATGGGAGCTCAACCTGTGCTTTCTTTTGGATACTCAGAAGGTATTGAAACCAATTCCTTTAAAAGATCTTCAGCATGCACGCTATTGGGTCTATTTTTAGATACCATATAATCCCCAAGCTTTTACGCATATTTTGATATATGAGCTTTTCAGTACGTAACTTGTGTTGTGCTATGTTCTTGCTACGGACCTGAAGGCGCTATTATCTACGGAATCCTCTGTAAATTGCATAAGCGCGAAACTTTGCAAGTCAGATCTGCCTGAGGGTGAGATAATGTTTATGTGGTTTGGCAATATTCCAGTCGTTTGACCCCCTAGCATGGAGAACGTAGTAATTATGTGATTTCCTGCGTTGGCTTCGGCGAATATGGCATGATGCCCGCTGCCCATGTTTCCTGAAAATATGTTTTCCAGCAGAATGTCTGCCATGGTGTAGGATATCTTTCTGCCGTTATGCTCTCCTGACACAGCGAAATCCGTAAGCTCTGCAGTGTAGAGGACTGTGCCATTGCTTAGCATTATTGGGTTGTGCTCGGTCACCGCTATCCCCACCACGTTCCTACTCGAGTCGTATGCAAGGACCACTGTATTCTGTGTAGATGTGATATTTCGTATTGAGCTGTCGTATGAGTATTCGAACTTCCTGAGCAGTCCGGCAATGCCATGGTAGTCACTGTCCGGGATCCTTCTTGTCTTGTTATCGAACAATTCGTACCGTATGTGCCCATTGCTGCTCAGTATGTTTGCAATGTTTGATGCTTCAGTACTGTCTGTGCCTGCCGTGTGTAGCGCTCTTATCTCCCTTTCAACATGTATCTGGGATGTCTCCACTAGTTTCCTGCTGGCCCTATTATAGCCTATGTATACCAATGAGTACCCGTCTCCGATGTTCAGCCTGCCTTCTAATACAGCCCCGGTTCCTCTAAACGCGTCTGCCAGAGAGTCATAAACGTCATCTTGGACAACGGTCTTTATGGAAAGCCTCTCAATATTGTGCCCAGATATTACTCCAGATTCCACGTGGCCCATATATTCGCCGACTGCAGCCCTCATGAAATCAACACCTTCCTGACTTTCTATAGGCCTTAAAGGGCGTATTTCGGGAGGGATGCGTATTGAGGAAGGTGTTTCGAAACCTATTGTACCTCCGAGCCTTCCTGATGACCTACACCTTATCTCGTTTATAGGACCCTGGCTTGTTGTATCCATCTTTTCATTGAACAAAAGGCTAGCTAACCTTTGATTGCCGCTACCGACTTTTTGCGCTATCATACTAGACACACAATAATTTCAGATTATATAGGGATTTGCCTGATATATAAATATTGGCATATTCTTTACGAATATCGTAATAAATAATACTACGACTACATTATTGAAATTAATAGTAATATACTAGCAATTTTATTACGAATATCGTAATTATACGCTTTTAACTACGTCTCCAAATAATTCTGCAATCTCGATGAGGCTACTTTTTGACACCCACTCATTTGCAGAGTGTTCGTTTCCTCCTTGCGGGCCGACAGTTATGACTGGTACTTTAAGGGCGTTTGCAAGTACGTTCTCGTCAGCCACAGATTGGCCGTAGCTTATGGATATTTTCCTGCCTGCTCGCTTAGCAGCGAGCCCGATGATCTTCTTCGCATAATGATTCTTTTCTGAGACTACGTAGGGGTTAAGGTAGGGAGTATCTCTTTTTTGTATATGCACCCTGAATTTTATTCTTCTGTCGAGTATGCCTCTTTTTATTAGACTCTTGACGTGTTTCTCGATACGAAGTGTCGCCTCCTCTGGGGTACTTGGAGGGACAAGGTGGATGTCTATATTTAGGTATGCACGGTCTGGAACTGACAGGCTTGTTGAACTGCTGTGTATCTCATTTATGAATATGCTTTCGCTACCTAGCTTATTGCTTGTTCTTGTCATTATTTCATTCGCAGTTGTGGCTATTTTTGCTGCCTGATCAAGTGCACTAAGCCCCCTTTCTGGTTCTGCGCCGTGTGAAGATATCCCCTCCACATCAATAGTTATTACACACCTTCCTCTTCGGCCTAGCGTCACTATGCCTATGCCACCGTCGTTCTCGTGGGTAACTCCGGCTTCTCCGGCAATTGCAAATTGGACATCATCGAACCACCTCCTGCTTTTTATGACGGCGTGCCAAGCTCCTTTTGAAATATTTTCCTCGTCCCCACAGAGCAATACCTTTATCTTCATATTAGATTCTTGTTCTAAACCCTTGAGCATTGCGGCTATGCCTCCTTTCATGTCGAATGCGCCAAGCCCGTAAAGTCTGTCGCTCTTTCTTGTTAGCCGGTATGGATTGGTTTGCCAGTCTCCATATTGCGGAACCGTATCAAAATGCCCATATAGCAGCATTGACTTGCTTCCTAAGCCCCTCTCTGCAAATACATTAAATCGCTCTTTCTCGAAATACTGCCTTTTTGTCTTAAATCCCATCTCTTTAAGGTATGACTCAAGGTATGCACCTATAGCCTTTTCGTTTCCGAATGATGACTTTATACTTACAAGTTTTCCTAGTATCTGATCTACTTCCATAAATATCTAATTTCAATTAGAAAGCAAAGATTGTTATGCGCGTACTATTTCGCGCTCTGCTTGGTGGTCTATTTGATGCGCTCCGATTATTCTTCCTATATCGGCCCTGTGCATGCTTGTCACTTGAAGGCTCCTGAGCTCTAGTTCCCCAGTGGACTTGTTCCGTATATGCATGTGGTCTGAAAGAACTCCGCAGAACCTTCTGCCTTGGTTTGCAGCAAGAAGCGTAAGGTAGCCGCTTGAGAGATCTGATTCGCCGAAGATGAGGATAATGTCTTTGTGATTAGAGT
>JAGWHH010000059.1 GCA_028866935.1 Microcaldota archaeon
TATGTCAGGGGGTTAAAATCCCCTGACATTTAGTGGAATTATTGGACAACGCAGAATGGTGTGGCTTTGCACTTAATCTGACTTAAAGTGCAGACTATAGATGCAGAAATCGGACTTTAAGTGCAGGTATCGAAGTAACAAACTTTTACTCGTAAACTGCTCAATTTGTAATGTTCAAATACGAGAAAAGCTATAATACTATTGTGATAGAATGACTTTCGCAGGACCAAGACAAAGAGCGGAATTGAGGGTTAATGTCAGAGGAGCTACTGAAATTCGTAGCGTTGCTCAGCTTAGGCAATTGGCAGGTGATGCAAGTGTAAGGAGTGTCGAACTTGTTTCAGATGCTTCTACTCCGAGAGAGGACATAAGCTTCGGTGGCAGATATAATCGTTATACAGGGAATCCTGATGGCTCAGTAGGTGGATTTGTACATGAGAGTTCAACAGTAGGCAAGGGTGCTTATGTTGGAAAGAGTGTAATAATAGGGTATGATTCTCATGTTGTTGCAGATGCAAACCTTAAAGGCGAAGCCAGTGCTTTGATAAGAAGGGGAACAATTCATCAGATGAATGGTTACGAGTAAGAGAACTTAGTGTTTATACGTAACTCATGCATCTCTTGAATAAGAACTTTTATATTGTAGGCTATTATTTTACACGGCAATTCGTTTATTTGTGCTGCCTTGTTCTTGGATTTTATAGTTTCTCCTAACTTCTTGCTTGAGGAAGGCGCAGCAGTGGAAGATATACCACAAATAATAAGAGCATCACTTAATGGAGAGATACATCACCGAATGGCAGCTCTTCTGTTGGGATTCTGGGAATCGTTAAATTTTGAGGAGGTCTACATAGTGTGTGAAGATGCCGGACTAACGAGTATGATTAAGGAGGTGGATAATAAGTTGGGTATAAAGCTTACTTATCTAAAAGTGGTAAACTGCAAAGAGGCATTGAAGAAGCTTAAAGAAGACTGACTTTAGGTGCAACTTATTCTACTTTAGGTGCAGAAGTTACTTAAGGTGCAAAGCCGGGTGTTGTCTTTTTACTCCAAGGTGCCCAGCGCCTGGAGTCCGAGTTTTGCCATGGCCTTGCCCTGGTTGTCGTAGTACTCCCTGCAGAATTCGTTTATTGACTTTAGGTCCCTTACGCCCATTGTATTTAACTTCTCCAGGACCTTTGCCCTTCTCTTCTCTTCGCTTATTATATCCGATGGCGACTGGCCTGTAGCCTTTGAAAGGACGTCCCTGTAGGTGATGCTTGGAAGCATGTCAGAGCCCGTCTGCTTCTTGTAATCGTAAGTGTAAAGGTCTGAAAGAAGGACCTGGGTCTCTATTCCTGATGTCTCTGCTACCTGAACCACCTTTCTTGACCTCTTTCCTTTCGCGTTTATCTGGCTGATTACTGTGAGAGTATCTATAAGAGGTATAGTGTCCATGCTCACCCTCATCGGGTCGTGCTCTAGTCTTGTGACTATATCCCTTGCTGTGCTGGCGTGGACTGTGCTCATGCATATCTTTCCAATTGTCATTGCCGTGATCATGTCCTTTGCCTCCTGGCCCCTTACCTCTCCGATTATGATAAGGTCTGGACGCATTCTCAAAGTGTTCTTAAGCAGATCCTCTATAGTTACATCAGGGCTTGTCTCTAGGTTTACGCAGTTCTCCTGAGTCTTTGTATTAAGTTCGTATGTTTCCTCAAGGACGACTATGCGGGCCTCAGGACGGAAGAAACTGAACATTGAATTAAGCAGCGTGGTCTTGCCGCTTCCAGGCATCCCTCCGATAAGCATGTTTGCAGGCCTTATTCCAAGTCCGTCTGCATAAAGCCAGAATCTTGCAGCAAGCGCATAGCTTAGCTCCCCTGCATTTACAAGATCAACTATGCTGTAGGCCTTTGGCTTGAAGTTCCTGATTGTTATTGCAGGACCCATTGGCGAGTCTACAATGTTGCACCTTGATCCGTTTGGAAGGTGTACGTCGTAGATGTGCCTGTTTGCGGTTGCTGATGTTGCGTACATCCTTAGCTTCCTTACGAATAGTGAAAGTTCGTCATCATCCCTGATCTTTTCAGGAAGTATGACGTCCCCTGAGCTTGATGAGTATGCAAATATGTTGTCAGTATTGTTTACCATTATGTCCTCTATGTCCTCGCTGTAAAGGTACTTGTCTATTGGCTGGAAGGTCTTTGCTTCGCTGACTATCTGGTCTATAATCTTCTTGTCCGCTGCAGGATCAACTGCCTTTACAACGCTCTCTATGTACTTGTAGATTTCTGCTGGCTCGTGCAGCTTTCCGAGCTTGCCTTCTAGAATATCAAATACCCTGCTTTTCAGCGAATTAAAAGCTTCATCTGCCATCGAGCATCCCAATATATAATGGGTAAATCGTTTGCTATATTTATAAATGCTTAGTTGGCAAGGCTTAGAGCGCATGATGGGTTTGCGCCTATCTGTATCCAGGTAAGCGAGATGCTGCCGCCATTCCCGCCGTACTTGGCACCGATGGCGCCTTGCCCTTGGGCTGCGCCTGTGCCGCCCCAACTGCCACCGCCGCCATTTGCGCCGTTACTGCCGCCTGCGCTGCCGAAACCCGATCCGCCTCCTCCGCCGTAGCCTCCGCCTCCGCCGCCAGGCCATGAGCCTACGCCGCCTGCGCCTCCAATCCCTGCAACCCCGCCAAGGCCTGGGCCGAGATTTCCTGGGCCTCCGTTTCCGCCGAATTCGTAGCCCCCGTTAGTTCCGGTGCCAAGGCCTGTGCCCCCTGCGCCTCCGCCTGTGCATGTGCCGCCTGCGCCGCCTGTGCCGCCGTAGAAGGTATCACTTCCGCCGGCGCCGCCCGGAGCGCATGCCACAAGTACGCCGTTTTGGTAGAGCACTGAGCTTCCGCCTCCTCCGCCGTCAGCCCCGCCTCCTCCTCCGCCCCCGTAGTATCCTGATCCTCCGCCGCCCCCGTCATACCAGTTGGCTCCGCCGCCTCCTCCTCCTGCATATGCAGTTATCGCATCCCCAGGCTTGATGTTTAGGGCTCCAGAAGAACTGCTTCCGCCAAAGCCTGGGCTGTTGTAATATGATCCGCCTCCGCCTGCTCCGTAAACAGTGTAGTAGAATTGTTTTGTTATCGTAAATGTGTATGTAAGAGTGCTTGTTATCGTGTTTGTGCACGGGCCTGCAGTGACTGGGGCTGCCTGTTCGGTGAAGTTGCCCACGTATGTTACTGGCTGCTGCGTCTTGCAGTTTGAGAGTGTGCCAGCTATGCATACGTTTGCTGTTAGCGTAAGGGTGCCTATTATCGTCTGGCCGTTTGGTATGTTGCTTGGCATCTTCATCTGGCAGACTACGCCCTCGCCCTCCGCCACATTTGATGGCAGGCATGGCACGGAGGCCATCCCGTACTGGAGAGTGTTTACAGTGATGGTTGGATTTATTATGTCATGGGTCTGACCGTTGACCAGAATGACAGTTGCATATGAGCCGATTGCATTTGTGCCTATCTGCATGCCCTTGCATGTTATCGCGAACTGAAATGCGCAGTTCGCTTGGATTGCCTGCTGTGGAAGCTGCGTGAATAAATAGATGCCTGCAGCTGCCATTAGAACTATTAACAGCGCCCAGGAGTATGTAGCCAGGAATTCCATCGCTGACTGCGTCTTTTTAGAGTGCGATGCCTTGCCTTTCATACTTTCCCTGAATAGTATTGATATGGCGCATTATTTAATTGCTTCGTGTTTCTAGAGCTTTAACGAGTACGTATTCTTGTATACCTGCTTGCCGTTCTTTACTCCTGCAAGAGTGTACGACTTCTGGGGCTTAAGCCTCATGTGCAAGACGAACGAGTTTGCAAGGGCTTTGCTAGACAGATACAGATCAATACCATTATCTACGTACTCGACCTTTGATATGAATTCGTTGTTTGACTCGTAGTACCTTGTAAGCTTCTCTACCATCTTCTCTACACGAGTTGAATTGCCCCTAAGCTGCATTACCGCTTCGTGGTAGTTTGCTGCCTTCTTGAAGCACACCTCGCACAGTGTCTTCCTGTAAACGATGTTGAGCTTGTGCTCTACTGTCGCGGCGGCTGCCTGGGACTGCTTTGTGATGTCTATTGTTGCTGTGTTTTCGGTGAAGTCGATTAGATGTATGTCGTGCCCTTTCATGTTCTGGCTTATGGCCGCCTCGAGGTTCCTGCCATTAGGAGGCACGAATACGCCCCTTGACTTTATCCTCCCGCACCTCTTGCATCGGGTTATTTCAATGCTTGGGGCAAGGTTCTCGGAGTTCTTCTTCTTTGCGCAGTCCTCGCAGAAGTTGCCATAGAACGTTATCTTGTCACTGGAATTTCCGCACGTCGGGCAAAACTTAGGCATTCTCACGCACCGAATAATGCCTTGAGAGTATTGCACCGTACGAAGGCCTTGTTATTAGAACGCCAAGAAGTGCGCCTATTATTGTGGACTCTGAAAACCCGATCACCGATACAAGCGATGTTGAGAAGAATAGGGGAAGCATCGCGATTATAAGGAGCACCGCATCCGCCCATACGATGTAGAACGCATTTGAGAGCCTTGACTTCATCGTGACTTCGTGCTGTGTCTTTGAAAGAAGCTCGTCTGAGATGATTATCTGCGCGTCCACACCTGTCCCTATTACTGCAATCATTCCTGCTATTGCGGCAAGGTCTATTGTTCCTATGAGGCCTATTACTGAGATTATTATGAAAAGCTCTCCGAGGGTGGTGAGCAGTATTGGCACGATCAGGAAGAGCTTTGCGTACCTTATTACTATTACTATTGATACTGCAAGAACTGCGAGCACCAATGATATGATGCTGATGTTCTCAAAGCTTGCGCCAAGGGTAGGCGGCGTTGTTACAGGTACGCCCACTATTACGTGGACAGGCAGGGCGCCTCCGCTCAGCACAGATTGGATAAGGGCCGATTGATTTGATGCGTAGTTTATCTTTGATTGGAGTGTTGCAAGTGTTGGCGGAGCGCTGCCTGAAATCACGTATCCCTGGTTTGAAGTGCTTCCGTTTGTTACGCCTGGGTTAAGGAGGGGCGAGGAGAGCAGGCCTATTGCGGGCCACGAATCGACTTGGATGCGCGGCGCAAGGGTCGAGTTGCCAACGTTGATCAGAACTGGGGTCATGTTTGCTGCATTCTTGAAAGAGAGCGAGTAATTAAGCGCGGTAAGGTTGCTTGTGATGAACGCTGGTGTTGTGTTTGAAAGTATTACCGTATGGTATCTGTTCTTGTTTGCTGCAAAGAACTTCTGCAGTGAACCCCAGTTGCTGTTGCCCGAGCTAAGCAGCTCTACGGGTATTGTCTTGTTTCCAAATGCAACAGCGTCCTGTATAGCCGCAATCTCCTGCTGGCCTGTTGCGCCGACAACTGTGCTTCCTGAGCCGAGTATTGAGGAATTGAGCAGGATTACTGTTGCTATGGGGCGGTCAAGGAACATGTAAAGGGGCTTGTTTGCCTGCCCGAATGCGACCCTTGAGAACTGATTCCCCCCCTGGGGAGTCACGTAGAAGTTTACTGACCAGGATGCATTTCCTCCTGCCGCCTGTGTGGGAGCTGCAACTGCGCTTCCGGCTATTATCGATGACCCATTAATTGCAACCTTTCCGTTTACAATTCCCTGGAATACCCCCTGGCTCTGTATTACGCTCACCGTACTTGCAACGTCGCTTTGCGATACGCTTGGTATTGTAACGAGGATCTGCGAGGTCCCGACCCCTTCTATAGATATCTGGCGCAGGCCAAAGGTAGATAGACGCTGCTGGAGTATTGTGATTACCTGGTTCATCTGGCTTGGGGTCACGCTCTGCTGAAGTGTTATTGGGATTTGCGTTCCGCCTGCAAACTCCACCCCAAGATGCAATCCGTATCTATAGTCAAGTAGGGCAAGGACTACAAGTATCAGTATGAATGCAATAATCCTCCTGTCCTTCAAGTAGTCTATTATAGCCATTATCTTCCCTCCTTCCTCTTCATGTATAGCAATATGATTGAGGCATTGCCAAGCCATGTAGTGAATACGTCTCCGATTAATCCAAACAGCACGACCCCGGATATTTCATAGTATGTTGGAACGTAAGCGATGAGCGATACTACAAACAGGACTGCAAATGAGACAATTGCCGTGGTGGTCATCGTAAGTCCGGTCTTCATCGACGAGTATGCTCGCTCCTCTGGAGTTCCTTCATGCCGCTTTATGATCCGTATCGCAGTAAGTACGTCAGTGTCGATTGAGTAGCCAAGGAGCATGAGCAGGCCGCCGATGCTTGCGATTCCTAGGGGTATCTTAAAGAGGGCCATTGCGCCAAGTGCAACGATCATGTCGTTTGCCGCGCCGAATACAACGGCAAATGAAGGCACTGCAGTCCTGAAGATGAAGAATACGACTATTGATATTATTATGAAGGCTGCTATGATTATTGTCTCAAGCTGCTGCAGGAAATATGATGACTCCTGTACCGTGATCTGCTGGTACGAATAGGAGGTGTAGGGGATAACTTTTGATATGCCGCTCATGACCTGGGTTTTGTAAACAGAGCTTGCGTTTGAATACGAGGTTTGCGCAAGTGTCACAATGTCAGAAGGGTTTGATGGCATGTTTGATTGAGTTCCTATGAAAGGTTCAAGGGCCGTAAGTTCGGCGCGTATGTTTTTGTTCATTCCTATAATAGATGAATTCTCAAGGCTGAGAGCAGATGCAATTCCCTGCTGCAAAGTCTTGTTGCTGGGATTGCTTGCTAATGCTGCCTTGTATGTTGTATAATTAAGCACGGCCTGGGTGTAGTTGCCGTTGTATTGGTATATGCTTATCAAGTCTGTTTCTGCGTTTGAAAGGCTCTTGTTTGCATCTATAGTGATCTGCACCTGGCCGCCTCCTATCTGTACTGAAGGGCTTGGTGTGTGAAGGACCTGGGTAAGTGCAGTCGATATCTGCTGAGGGGTCATTGTTGTGCTTGTCTGAAGTATTACGCTTACCCCTCCGCTTAGCGATGAATCAAGTATGAGGTTCTGCGATAGGTATATGCTGACCAGCATAAGCAGTACTGGTATTGCTATGAAGAACTTCAGATTCTTGTAAGTGTATATGTTAGGTAGATGAAATTTCATCAATATCAGTGCATTGTATTGCTATGGCATTTAGCCGAACTTCTTTAGGAACTTGTGGTGAAGCGATTCGGTAAGGCCGAAAAGTATTAACATGACTGCAAACAGCAGTACGATTGTTCCAAAGAAGAGGTTAAGGGTAAGATTGAGCGGGCCGTAGTAAAGCAACAGTATTGACACCACTATAAAGTAGATGCTCCAGTACATGTACCTGAACACGTACCACCCGCTGTGCCTTTCACGGTAGTGAAGGAATCGGTTCATGAGCAGCGTTGGGTCTACAGTTATAGTACTTACATTCTTTTTCTCTATAGGCATCGATATCGCATAAGTATCTCTATTAACTATTTTAACCCTTTCTAATATTTAAGGCCAGATTTAAGGCCAGAACATTGAATGAACAGATCAGGATCTAGCACAATGACTTATATTCTTACTTTGCAACTAAGC
>JAGWHH010000005.1:0-25601 GCA_028866935.1 Microcaldota archaeon
GTGATAGATTCGTATAAACAACAGCATGCACTTGACGCTATTGACCATTCCATTACCCCCAGCAATAAGCCAGTGTGGGGCCCGGATAACCCCAGCTATCCCTATGACTATAACGGCTTTTCTAGAGGCTCTCCTACCGGTTCGATATAGCGAATATTATATGCGCTTACAGTCTTAGTAGCGCAACAGGCCAATTCACTACACCATAATTTGGATTCTTTGGGATTAGGAAAAAGATGCTGTTTTAGAGTCCAAAAAGTATTAAAATCCGTTATGTTAGCAAACTAGATAATACTGAATATCATAAACAGATGGGGGACTTATTAAGAACTACTAATAGCTTTTTCTAGAGCAGCCTTGGCATTTCTTACAGTATCATTATCTTCGTACACTAGACATGGGTGCTCGATATCTGGCGCTAAAAGATGGCTACCGCCAATATCTTTCAAATCTCCAGAGTCGTTTGGGATTATACGTAAATTGGATCGTTTAAACTTACCGAATAGTCCTGGTCCTTCATCTATTTCAATCTTTGAAATCTTTTTAAGATTTATGGCACACGTCCACGTGCCGCTTCTATCAGAGAAAGAATAAATTACTCTTTTATTTGTAATATATATCGGCATGTCTGAATAGTGTTGCCATTCACTTAGTAATTTTTCTCCTGTATCTAGTTGTAATCTCTTAAATCCTTTCGGATATACTTTGAGAGTGGTACCTGTAGTTGATCTGTTAACTAATTTAATTATGACAAAAAGTACTGCAGCTGGAATCAAGAAAAATAAAATAAACCACCAACCAGAAGGATTCCGAGCAATTGCAAATAAGACTAACAATACAAATATGATTACAAGTGCAGTACTGCTTTTTATAGAAGAGGTAATGATAGTCAGCCCACGGTCATATTTTTCAGCGCTGATGCAATATTCTCTGCAGTTTGCCAAACCGCTGAACTTACACAAGTTGCATTCGCCCCTACATAAATTATAGCAAGCGACTGTCCATCACGATTTATTATTGTTATATTTTGAAACGTGAAGTTTTCTGCTACGGACTTTTGAATGCCAGACATGTAAGTATAGTGAGCGTTAGCCCTGATTTCTTGCACAAATTTGTTACCTGCAAGTATAGTATCAGTTGCATTGTTTCCACCAACATAAATTATATTTCCTGGTACTGATTCTGCCACTATGTTACCTGGTGCAGGTTCTGCTATAATTCCATTAGCTGTAAATGCAAGTAGACTGTCGGTTACATTAGTAATTACGTATATAGGGATAGCACTAGTACTAATGGTCCCAGAAATCGCTATAGAAGGGACTGCGGCGCGCGGAGTCATATAAATCTGCGCTGCGGCTGGAGGGATAGGGCAGGCAGTTACGTTTACTGATGTAGTGGCCAGACTTGCGTTTTCACTACTGTTTATTCTAACAGTTGTAGTAATAGTTTTGGTTGATGAAGTTGTTGTATTTAAACTGTGAAAATAGGAGTATACACCTGCAATTATTAAGATTAGTATTACTGCCCCTATGACTAAATTATTCATAAGAATGGTTTAAATACGAAAGGTTAAAATATGCGCTATTAAGAAAATCTTTTTCTAAAGAATAGACTAATATTCACTAGCATTGTTTCGTAAAGAAACCTCCCCTCCTTTATACTAATAATATCCTAGAATTGGCTAGTTCGAACTGGCGTAAACCGCTCTCGACGACAAGAAAATCAGTAGCTCCACCCAGATTCGAACTGGGGTCAACGGGTTCAGAGCCCGCTATCCTTGACCACTAGACTATGGAGCTATATGCGAACTAATTAATGTATTCATTTTAATAAATATGCTGTGAGTATTATCTATTGATCTGATGGAGTTCAGCTTTAGCCGTAACTCAGTTGTAGCTGATGAGATAAAGGACATAGTCATAGCTGACGTGGCATTGGCTATCGCATTTGCATTCCTATTCACAGGAGGCATAACGAATTTTGCACCTGACCTTTTCTTATTTTTCATGCCAATAGCACTGGTAACTTCATCGCTCACCTTTGTGTTGCACGAGTATATGCATAAAATCGTTGCACAGCGATTCGGAGCCACGGCAGCATTCAGAAGATCGGATGTTGGCCTTATGCTCACCCTTCTGAGCGGTGCGTTTGGATTCCTTATGGGACTTCCTGGAGCAACAATGATATACACAAACAGATTTACAAGGGAGGAGGACGGATACGTATCGCTTGCAGGGCCTTTGACAAACTTTGCAATATTTCTTGTGTTTTATGCAATCTTCATCTTCCTATTCAAAAGCTCCCCGTATATAGTGCTTACGCTATGGCCTTCCAATGCAACATCAGTCCCTTATCTGGAACTGATGCTCGCATTTACGCTCTTCATAAGCGCATGGCTTGCATTCTTTAACATGCTGCCGATATACCCGCTTGATGGAAGCAAGGTGTTCAGGTGGAACAAGCTTGTATACTTCGTAGCAATGGCGGCCATATTCATATTCCTCTACAGCATAGTAGGACCTGGACTGGTCATTGACTTGGTAGTAATGCTCATTATTGCATTCTTCATTTCTGTGATGTTTTCCGGAATGCGCCTGTTCTGATCATGAAGAGAGGTCTATGCTAGGGCGCTGAGGCATGGCGTTAGCTGCCCTTGCGGACTTTGATTTGGATTCCTTCTCAATGTAAACCGGGTACTTGAGCGATGTTGATAGGTATTCCTGAGCATCAGTGAGGAGTTTGAACTCATCTTCCTGATTTAGCTCGATCTTCCTGACAGCATTCATCTTCTTTGTAAGTTGCTGCGTGTACTTCATTGCTTTTTCTTTATCAGATGTTTGTAGGCCAAGTTCCTGTATGCCGGTTTCCGAGTTAATCCTTTCCATTATGCCTTTCACGTCGCGCTTTTCAGCGATATGGTTTGCGATGCCCCTCTTCCAGTCATCGGCAACTATCAGGGTTATTGACTTTGGCTCCTTCTTGTTCTTCTTCATTAAGGCAACGACCTGCTTAGAGTCCGTTATTATGCTTTCAAGCAGGTCCTCCTGCTCCTCTATGGCATCGCTTATCATGCTTTCCTGGTATGAAGGCCATAATTCAGTGCATGCGAAGGAGACATTTCCAAGGCTTCTCCACATCTCCTCGGATATGTGTGGCGCTATAGGTGAGAGCATCAGTACTATGCTGGATAGATAATCCTTCAGCACTATGCCATTTGGCTTGCCCCTTGCAAAATACTTCTTAAGTTCTAGTACAGAATCATAAAGGACGCTTGTTGAAACGCCGCGAAGCTCAAGCTTTTCAATCTGCTGCGTTGCCGCCATTATCTTTCTGTTCAGCTTTGAGTAAAGCCAGTAGTCCATATGCCTAAGTTCCATAGTCTCCATGTCATTAACTTTGGTTACCATGTCAAAAATGTAAGAAAATCGCTCATCCACACCGCGTGCTGACTCTTCACTAAACTCTGAATCGCTAAACAGGTCTGCACCGCCCAGTACTATCATCCTCACTACGTCTGCGCCATGCTTATCAAGGGCCTCGACCAACGGAATTATGTTGCCCAGAGACTTTGACATTTTCTCCCCTTCGCTAAGCACTGATCCGTTTACAACTATCTGCTTTGGCCAGTATTCTTTTGCAAATATTGTAGAGTGGTTGAATATGTACATGGTAAGATGGTTGAAGATCAGGTCAGGACCGGAATGCCTTGATGTGCTCTTGTACCAATAGTCAAATGACTCCCTGCACCTCTTTATCAGCTGGTAGTCGATTCCCGTAACTTCGGAGATATCGGAGGGGTCGCCGACATTCAGGAATACATAATCGAAGAACTGGGGCTTGAGTTTTTCAACCTCTACCCCCCTTATCAGGTTGGAGATAGTATAGAAAGACATGTAGATTGTCGAATCGGAGAGGGATTCGATTATGTAATTCTTATCAAGCGGGAATTTGGTGCCAAGGCCCTGCGCACGCGCAACGGCCCTTAGATCTATCCAGTCTATTGCAGATTCGAATGCAACTCTTGACTTGTCTGGAAGCACGGTTATGCCGCTGAATGCCTCTTTTGCGAGCTTCTTCCATCCCTTGTCACCGTAATTAAGGAACCATTGCTCGACAACATTTACAACAACGTTAAACCCGCATCTACAGGTTATCGGTGCATTTGCAAGAGCGTATATTTCAATTGCATCGGACTTGGCAAGCAGCTCCTTTGTGACTTTCTCCCTTGCCTGCGGCTCCGTAAGTCCTTCGTATCCTTTTATTATCATCTTGCCTGAATGAAACTCCTCTTTGTACTGAAGCTTTGTCGCGCTTTCAAGAGCATCTGATTCCAGCTCCGAATTTCCGAACAGGTTAATGTAAGCCAGGGCGGGCATGTCAATGAACTGCTGGTTCTTTTGTTTGCTAAATTCGGTATTGGAGTCGGAAGGAATCTCAAGTACCTTTATTGGAGTTACATTAACAGCATAGCCATCTTTTTTGAGCTTCTCTAATGCAGCATAGTCAAAAGGCGCATGTGCAGGAACGCTCATGACTGCGCCTGTGCCCGTATCTTCCTTTACAAAAAAGCCCGGAAAGATGGGAATCGAATTCCCAGACATTGGTACTGTGCATTTCTTGGATAGAAGGTCATGTCCAGTAATCTCCCCTTCCTGTTTTATGGTTAGCTGGTACTTAAGGGAGTCTGCCGCAGCCTTTGAAATGTAGTAAGATCCAGGCTGGTTGTCTATCTTGCAGACCGCATACTTTGCCTGCTCGTTGACAAAAAGATTTGTAACGCCGTATATGGTCTCTGGTCTGAAGGTTGTGCACAGTATGTAAGCATCTTCACCCTCGATCTTAAACTTGACGCTTACCTCTTTCTCGATGTCCGGCTGGACGTCCCTTTTTGTATCGTGCATGCCAACTGCTTGATTCTCATTGGGGCACCACCCCACAGGGTGCTTTCCCTTGACCAGATATCCCCTCTTGTTGAGTATGCCGAATTGCCATTCGATAAACTTGCTAAAGAACGCATCTATAGAGATAAATTTCCTGCGCCAGTCTATGCTGTAACCTGCCCGGTGCATGCCGTACTCTATCTCATTCATGAAAAAATTTGCAATGAACAGAGGGTCGATCATTTTTGCAATCAGGTCATTGTGAATATGGAATATCTTGAGGTCGGCTATAAGCTCAGGATCGTTGTTCTTAATGCGTTTTGCAAATGCAAGTATAGGCGTTCCAGTTGCATGGAAGCCCATGGGAAAGAGAACGTTCTTTCCTTTCATCCTCATGTACCTTGCAAGCACGTCCGCAGTGCCGAAAGTACGCATGTGGCCTATGTGCTGCGGCCCGTTAACGTAGGGGAATGCAACTGTGATCATGTACGGCTCTTTGGTACTGACATCGCTTTCGTAGAGCTTGGCTTCTGCCCATGCAGCCTGCCATTTCTGATCCAGTTTTACATAATCTGTCAAGAAATCATCCAAGTAGAATATTTACCATTTATACTATAATATTATTTATCCCTGAGTTTTATTGACTTGAATAGCCGGGAGTAGAACGCATTTACCTTGGACTTTGAAAATTGGGCCAGATTCTTTGTGTTCTTTATGTACTTTTGGGGCGTCTTGCTCTTTGCCATAGCAACTATCAGCGCAGGTATCTTGCTTTCATCGGCAACGACGCACATTTCCTTGACCTCTTTTGGAAGCGGAGTGTAGGTTGGGAGTACAACTGGCGTGCCAAGCGCAATGCTCTCTATTGCAATTATTCCCAGGCCTTCGCGCTCAGACATGTGGAGCATTACTGATGATAGCCTAACTGTCTTGTAGAATTCGGCATTTGAATCGAAGAATCCCCTGATCGCTATCTTCTTGGAGAGCCCCATGTTCTTTATCTTTTTTTCAAGGGTTTCTTTTTCTGGACCCTTGCCTATTATCAAGCCGCGAATGGACTTGTCTTTTGCATGCGCAATTGCGAATAGATCTATCCATTTGTCAACTCTCTTTTCCTTTATCAGCCTTCCTGAGAATATTACTGTCTTGTTTCTTTGTTTGACTTTTATTGACCTAATCTTGTTTAGCAACCTGTCATCTATTGCAGGGGCAAACGTCCTTACAGTATTTGCATCTCCGTTTGATATGCCAAACTTTTTCAGGTTCTCGGTAGTCGCACTTGATATGGTGACATAGGCATCTGCCCCGAGCGCAGCAAGCTGGGAGTAGGGGTATGCAAGGCTGCCTGGAATAACCCCAAGGTAGGACCTCCAATATTTGGCATCCCAGACTTCTGCAACTTCGATTATTAGTTTGGCTTTGTTTATGGCGCAATATAGCCTTACTACAGGCAGGTGGAGGATTGGGAATTGGTTTGTTATCACTAGATCGAACTTGTAGTTAAAGATCTCGTTAATTGAGAATGCGTATGCAATCGCTTCGCCTATCGACCTTCTCCCATTCTTGTATATCATGCTCTGGTCGGTATCTCCGCTTGCATGATAGATAATGCCATTCTTCTTGAACTCTTCTGATTCCATTCCTGGCCATTTCCTTGTGAAGTAATGGACTTCGTGGTGCTTTGCAAGCTCCTCGGCCTCGTTATAATTCATTGCCTCTATGCCGCCCACATGCCACGGATACGGTACATCGTATATGAAAGCGATTTTCATTTCACTTTGCACCTGGAGCATCTTTGTTCTCTACGTAGAAGTCGCCTAGGAACATGTGCCTCGATCTTGTCTTCTTTAGGGTCAGTAGCGCGTCTTCTGGAGATTGCACTATGGGCATTCCGTGTATGTTGAAGCTTGTGTTTAGCACAACCCCATATCCTGTGTACCCCTTGATCTTCTTAAGCAGATCCCTATACATGGGGTTTTCAAGTCCGACCATTTGCGGCCTTGCAGTATTATCAACATGGACTACAGAACGCAAGATGTCTTTTCTTGAATCCTTGGCTTTATAGCCCATTGTCATAAACCGGTCAGTGCCTTTTACATCCTCAAGAAGGTTTGGCGCCTCTTCAACAAGCATTGACGGGGCGAAAGGCTGGAACCATTCTCTTTGCTTTACAAACATGTTCAACTTTTCCTTTGCGGTGTCAGAACCTGCGTTTGCAAGTATTGACCTGTTCCCAAGAGCCCTTGGCCCGTACTCCATCCTTCCCTGGAACCAGAGTAGATAGTTATCCTCATTTATTATCTCGGCTGCGTGTGATGCCTTGTCGCTTGCCTCTTCCTCAAACGCTATCCCTGTCTCCCTTTCCAGTGCCACTTTTATCCTATCTTGATCGAAGCTGTCTCCAAGGTAAGAGTCAGTAAATCTGTAAGCAGAGACATCATTCCTTTCGTAGTTAGAATACATTGCTGCTCCAAGAGCTATGCCGCCATCCCCCATGTGCGGGAATACATACCATTCCTTTAGCTTGGGCAGTTGCCTTATGAGCATGTTTGCCTTGATGTTTGACATGAGTCCTCCGGCAAATGCAAGAGAGTCAATACCATATTCATCTATTGCATTTGACACATACTGTACAAGAATTTCCTCAAGAATCTGTTGGGACATGTATGCAAACTGCTCGCGCGGAGTTGCCCAAGAGATCCTGCTTAGCAGGTTGTATTGTGATATTGGGCCGTATTTTGCTTTGAGCTCGAGACCCTTGAGCTCGAAGAAATCCTTGAGCTTGTTGTCCTTGAAATCAAAAGGGAAGGAGTAATCTGCCATTGCCATTATCTTTCCTTCATCCTCAAGCTCCCTCATTCCGAGTATGTTTGTTACCTGCTCATAGAATATGCCCAGCGAGTCTCTTGCCTTTGTTGAATGGAGTCTCTTTAGAGTGCCATTGTCAAATAAGTTCACAGTACCTGAAAGGCCATCTCCAAGCCCATCCATAGTTATAGTAAGGGATTTCTTCATTCCAGAAGTGAATGCTGCGGTTGCAGCGTGGGCTGCGTGGTGCTCTATGGCATCTATCTTGAAGTTTGCAAATCCCATCCGCTTTAGCTCCCTTGATACTAGGTATGTGCTTATTGATTCGCATCCTGGCAGAACGCCGATGCTCGTCATCCCGTACTTCATGTAGTGCATAAGTGACTCTGTCCTTGGCTTTAGCATCTTCCTTCTTCTGAATTTGTAGTAAGTCTCTTTCTGGAAAGGAAATATCCTTGACATTGTCTTTGTAAATTCAGTAGTAGGATACGCAACGGCCTCAATGTCGGTGGGCTTTATGCCTGCATGCTGCAAAGCAGCAGCTATTGCCATTTTTGGGAATTTTACCTCAAGCTTCCTCTTTGTGTAGCGCTCCTCGTTTGATGCAAATATTATCTTGTCATCTTGAATGAGAGCAGCTCCCGAATCGTGCCCGTCCCATAATCCAAGTGTATACATAATGAACCACGCCGCTAAGACAGCAGGCTTGCTATGTTTCCAACAAGAGTCTGATATGCCTCGCATGCAGTCCAGGCATGTGGCTCCTTTCCTTCCTTTATGAGCTTGCGCACTTCTTCAGCATCCTGGCTGTGCCAAAGCTTTGAAAGATCGTAGTCTACTTCCCTGATGTTGCCTATTTTTCTGCCCCACATTATTGAAGGATAAACGTTTCCATAGCTGTCAAGGAAGAGCGATGCGTCAAGCGATCTGCCCTTTAGTGGAGTATTGCCAGTCTGTATGTACTTAACAAGCCTCTTCAAGAATGATGTCTCGATTATCGGTATTGCGCCTATCTCGCTCTTTCTCTTGCTGATTAGTGTAGATACTTCATTGGCTATTATTGTCCTGTCAGGCCGTATGTCCAGGTCTACGTTGCTGTAGTATATGTCAGAAAGCTGGCCTACATTTACATGGAAGTTGTTGTACGTAACCCACGGAAGCTCTGCCTTTACCGATTCTATGGTCTTTTCAAGAAGACCCTGGTTGAACTTTGACATAGTATATCCAAATACGAAGAAGAGGTTTGGATACCTGCTTTGAAGGTCCTTTAGCTTTCTTGCCATATTCATTGCCCTATCAAAGTTGCCAGGTATGCCTCTTATCTTATCGTGCAATTCGCGGTATCCGTCAAGGCTTATCGTAATGGACACTTTTGGAATTCCGCTCTTTAGTATCTCTTCAATCTTTGTTGCAACTGTGTCAGAATTGCAAAGAGAGTTTGTTGGCATTGTTAGCACGTAAAGTCCCTTTGAATTCTCGTTGAACGCCTTTACTATATCTACTATGTCGCTTCTAAGAAATGGCTCGCCGCCCGTTATCTCTATCCACTTGAAGTATGAATTCCTCTTTGCAAATTCCTGTATTTCCCGAAGGTCAAGCTCGCCCTTTGGCTTTATCTGCCATATATTGCACGTTAGGCAGCGGCTTTGGCATGAATAGGTTATTGAAAAGGTCAGCTTGTATGGCTTGTCTAGGCTTGTGAAGTTTGACTTAAGTGCCGTAAGTGCTAGACCTGCAAATTTTGTAGAATTCATTCTGGCTCACTTGTCTATTTATTCCCTCTTAATAATATTAATATACGGTATGGTAATATATTGTTCGGTCTAATCGCAAGGGATATGATTTATGCTTACCAATCGCAAAAAAGCAACGTTTGTATCTGTAGTAATACCTGCGTTAAACGAAGGCAAGAACATAGGCAGGGTAATCAGGGAAGTTAAAGGCATACTTGATGGCAGGAAATACGAGATAGTGGTTGTTGATGGCTATTCTACTGACAATACTGTAGAAATTTCCAAGAAACTAGGGGCCAGGATAATTTACGATGAGGTCGGCAAAGGCTCCGCGCTGATAAAGGGGCTCGGGTCAGCAAAAGGAGATATAGTGGTGTCTATGGATGCGGACCTATCCAATGAGCCAAAGGAGCTTGAGCTGCTTATAAGCGGAGTAGAGATTGGATTTGATGTGTGCATGGGATCAAGATTTGTAACAGGGGGGAATTCTGAGGACATCTCATTCATCAGGGTACTTGGTAATAGATTTTTTGTGCATCTTGTGAACGTTCTTTTCGGTTCTAGATACAGCGATATGTGTTATGGATACAGGAGTTTCAACAGGCACGCAGTAAGAACACTCGGCCTTAAGGAGACTGGATTTGGTATAGAGACAGAAATCAGCATAAAGGCCATAAAACATCATCTTAAAACCTTGGAGGTGCCTAGCGTTGAGAAAAAGAGGGTTGCAGGAGATCCGAAACTACGAACCTTCAGAGACGGTTACGTTATACTCAGAACTATACTGAAGAATATAGGCTAGTTATGAAAGCTGGCGAATTAAAGGCTCAAGATCTCATCTTACATCTTCAAGTCGCTTTACCCTAAGTTTTATCCTGGCATAATAAAATAATGCTTTTGGAATGCCCATTCCGGGTCCCTTGCTGTAGAATCTTTCTCTAAGTGATTCAAACTTATTGAGCTGGTAGATAAGTGGCTTGTCATGTTCCAGTATCAAAGATGCAATCTGCGCACTGTAGCAGTTTGCAAGCGACATGGTGGTCTCATTCAGGTTATGCACTATTGAACCATACACGCTGAATATCTCGAGGGTGAGATTTAGATATGAGATTGTGAGAGGATTGGATATCTTCTCATCGAATATGGTTCTTACACCCTCCATCAATGCGTTCATGTCTCGCACAATATTGCCTTCGCGGTAATTAAATGGGGCATCTTGTTCGAGACCTGCATAAAGCCTTACTTGCTCATCAAACTTGATGTAATTAGGGTAGTTATATTTTCCATTAGAAGAATAAAGTTTATTTTAGACTTTTATTGGCTGTGGCAAATTCTTATATCCTATATTGTACTATCCTCAATTATTTGATTGAAAAACTTAATCTTAGTGGGGTTCTGATTACTAATTATGAAATCGGATTTTTCCAAATGGAGTTTCTTGCTATTGAAATACTCCTTCTTCTTAGATAATGCTGTGGCCATTTTATCTGCAGAATTTGGATTCGTTATGAGATTTAAATGAATTGGGATGCCGTTTATAAATAGTTAGATAAGCATGTGTGCAAAGACCTTTGCATCCTCAACCATATTGTTTATCTCTACGTATTCGTTTGGGCGGTGTGCGACATCCAGGTTTGTGCCCCATGCAACAGCCTGCATGTTTGCCTTGCGCACGAAGGCTGCCTCCGTGCCGCCGCCTATTCCGCTTGTTTTCGGCACTATATTCCTGAGCGATTTTATAGAAAACTCTAGCAGTTTTACTAATTCTGAATTTGAATCGGTAACTGGCGCAGGATCCTCTCTGTAGAATGTCTCAACATCTATTTTTACGGGCCGGAATTCAGGCGAAGCGGCAAGGGACTTGAGGTCTGAGGTTATATCGTCAAGATTGTAAGATGGAAGGACTCTGCAGTCGATGTAGAATATCTCCTTGCCGGGAATTATGTTTATGCTGTCCACGTTCTTCTCGTGCTTTGTCATCTCAAATGTCGAGGATTCTGGACGGAAAAGGCTATCCTTCTTTGAATATTTTACATGCAGTAGCTTATCTGCAGCATCAACGAATTTCGCCATGTACCTGAATGCGTTGCTCCCTTTATCCGGAGTGCTTGCATGGACCTGCGCTCCGGTTACAGTGACCTTTACCCACAGCACGCCCTTCTCCCCTACTTCTATAATGTCGCCGTCCTTTGACCAGTAGTCCGGAATCATGAACATGTCGTCGTTGCTAAATATGCCCTCCTTCATCAGCTTCTGCATGCCGTAGAAACTTCCCAATTCTTCATCAGATACCAGTGCCAGTCCGAAATTATACTTGAGCTTTGCCCCTGAGTCTTTAAGCGCCTTAAGCGCATACATGCTTGATATGACACCCTGGCCGTCGTCATTAGTGCCTCTTCCGTATATCTTTCCGTCTTCTACTTTTGCAGCGAACGGATCGCTGTTCCATAGGCCGCGCTCGCCCTCAGATACAGTGTCAATGTGAGGGACAAACCATATTGTCCTGCTTGCATTGCCTAGTTTTGTGATTACATTTGGGCGCTTTGTGCCTGTATCGTCAGTATATTCGTATATCTTGGGCTCGAATCCCCAGCCTTCAAGAATGGATGCAAGGAACTTAGCCCTCTTCGATTCCCCCATTCCGCCGCTTTTAGGAGATATCGCCTTTATTGCTACCATCTTTGACATAGTATCTATCATCTGCTCCCTGTAAGAGAATATGAGCAGATCTATGCTATTTTGCGACTTGTTGATGCTCCCTAGTGGGCTATCGTCCTTGTGCCAGTCCTTGCCTATAGCGCCGCCTATCCTCGTAGAAAATTTGTTGTCTTTGCCATACATAGGAAGCGTCCCCAAATCTCGAATAAATCAGATTAATCTTGCAATACAGTTATTTATAGCCTGCCCTTTAATTCGCCGTTTGGGATGCTGCTGGCTATAAGGTGTGCTAATCTGAGCAGCTTTGCTATGCTTCTGCTTTTTGAGCCCGTTAAAAGGAGAATCATCTATTGCCCTGATGCGAATTCCGCTCTTCATCTTTACTTCTTAGGAACCTTTGATGAGAGTTCCTTTAGGTCATCCTGGAGCTCTTCTATTGACTTGAGCACAAGGGATCTTGCACTCTTGCTTGACTTTATTATCAGCTTGGTAGTGTTGATTTCTGGACGTTCCTTGACAACACCAACAAACTCAACGTCTTTGTTGTCCTGCAACTTTGACTTTATCATCTCAGGAATTCCTCTGTCTATATCTACAAACTCTACTATAAGGCTCTTTGTCTCATCTTCTACAAAATTAAGCTTCATGTTTGCACCATCTTTTATGTATACGGCCCGCACTGCAATTGAGGCATAAAAAAGCAATAATGCTTATAGACAGCAATAAATATATACCTAATGCATGACATAGTATAAGAATTTTTACACCTAGAGAGTGTTGTTTCAATGGCAAATGTACTAGAAGTCGATACACAGAAACTTATAGAGTCTGCAGCAGGGAAGCTCAAGGAACAGGGAGTTCCAAAGCCAGGCTATATTGATTACGTAAAGACTGGCGCAGGAAAGGAGAGAGTACCTACAAGTGAGGATTTCTGGTACTTCAGATGCGCATCTGTACTCAGGCAGGTTTATCTTAACGGCCCGATAGGCATATCAAAGCTAAGGACAAAGTACGGAAACAAGAGGGCACACTGGACAAGAAGGCATCATCACTACAGGGCAGGAGGAAGCATAATAAAGGATGCGTTTGATGCTCTTGAAAAGAAGGGATACCTTAAGACTACAAAGACAGGACGCATGATAACCCCTGCAGGCAAGTCATTCCTTGACAAATTATCAAACGATATAAGCAAAGGTGCTTAGATTGGCTGAAAGGTCAGAAGGAGAGCAGAATGATGAAAGGCAAAAGCTCATCGAGAGAAGGATGAAGGCACTGCAGATAGAACAGCAAAAGAGGAACCTTGTAAAGAGGTTCATGACAATAGAGGCTTATGAAAGGCTGATGAATGTTCGTGTGGCAAACTTCGAACTTTACAGCCAATTACTTGATCTCATAATCAGTTCGGTTCAATCAAACAGAGTGACAGGGCAGATAACGGAAGCGCAGCTCAAGGACATACTTGCGCGAATGACGTACAAGTCAGAATCAAGGATCGAGTTCAAGCACAAATGAAAGATTAATAAGTTTGACAATGTAATGCCATTTAATTGCGTGATTTTGTGAGCAAGAAGACGCTTATAAAGAAGATGAGACTAGGAAAGATGAGAAAGAGGAATAGGCGCATGCCTGTTCTTGCAATAGTCAGGACCCATAGGAGGGTTCAGATGAATAAGTTCCAGAGAGACTGGAGAAGGAGGAAGCTTAGGATAAAAGATGAGTGATTTTGATGGCAGGCACAATAACAACAGTAAGGTTCAGGACGATGTTCGCTGGAGTTAGATCCACAAAAAGGCACAGCAAAGCAGGCCCTTACCTAAGGAAGTACATTGCAAAGTACAACAAAGTTGATCCGCAGATGGTCAAGATTGACAAGAAGGTTAACGAGTATATGATGGCAAATGTTGTCAGCACTGGGGGGGTGCTTAAGCTCCTGGTAAACAAGAATGCGGGAATTTTAGAGGTAAAGCTAGCAAACGACAAGAGTGCAGTCAAGGCAGATTCTGCACCTGCAAAGGCTGCTGCAACTCCTGGAAATGCAGCATCCGGAGTAATTCAGGAAAAGCCAAAGGCAACGGCGCCACAGGCACAAAAGCAACCTGCAGCTGCAGCCCAAAAGACAGAGAAGAAGAGGGAGGAAAAGCCCCAGCCAAAGCCTGTAGTAAAGGATAAGGTGGATCAGGCCCAGTCTGCAAAGGACACAATAAAGAGTGCAGAAAATGAGGCTGAACGTGAGAAGAGATGAGCGTTGCCAAAGGAAGTGTGGGCCATAGCAGTTTTATAGGAGCGTTTGCTGTTGCGACAGACTTATTTTCTATAATCGGAAATTCGGCAACGCAGGCAGAAGAGAAGATAATCAATGACACGCTTGAAGCCAAGGCCGTTAGGGCAACAATTGATGGGTCAGCACTTATAGGAATATACATTGCTGCAAACTCTAAGGGAATACTTGTTCCGGAGATTGCAGACAGAAGAGAAGTAGAGAATCTAAAGAAGCAGCTTGATGGAATTCGGGTCCATGTAATGAGAACTGATCTCACAGCATTGAGAAACAACATACTTGCAAATGACAAGATTGCGTTCGTGAATCCTGAATTTGGTAGCAAGGAGATAGCAACGATCAAGGATATACTCGATGTTGAAGTCATAAAGAGGCAGATAGGCGAATTCGGCACTGTTGGCGCAAACAACATAATCACAAACAGGGGCATTGTACTTAACAACAGCGCAAGCGAGCAGGATATTGAGATGGCAAAGAAGCACATGGAAAATGTCTCGCAGTCAACAGCTAACCTAGGCTCATCAAGCATTGGACTTTGCTTGGTAGCAAATTCAAAGGGGATGGTTATAGGTACTGAGACAACAGGATTTGAGCTTGTAAGGCTTACAGAAGGACTGGATCTTTAGGTGTAATAATGCGCGCATTTGACAGAAATAGGAGAGCAAGGCATAAAGAAGACGTCAAGATCTATAGAAAGGCATTGGGAGATGCCTATAAGGAAGCTCTTCGAAATAAGCTCAGCACAGAAAGAAAGGCGCAGGACCGCCTGCTGGTTGCTGCGAATATTGCTGCCGCAAGTTCGTTTATGGGAGTAAAGGCCTGGTACGATGAAAGGCGTGGGTTTGTTTACAAGCCCGTAGGATTGGTCAGTAGGTATAGGATAGGGAGGGCGCAGGAAATAGGTGGGGAACTATATGAATTATTTATTCTTAGAAGGAAGGAGCAGGTATGGGATAGCCCTACAATACCTAGAAAATACCTGCACTGACCAAGATTTATAAGTTCAGTTAGTGTATTATTAGTGGATTTTAATGGCAGATAATCAGTACGACGCGCAGGAGATCATGATGCAGCTTAGGTACCTTCAGGAAGTCTACAGCAGGCAGTACGAAGCAATTGAGGACCAGATAGCATCTTACACGGTTGCAAATGCAGCATTACAGAGGAATCTTGACCTTCTTAACAGCCTTGATGAGATAGGGAATTCGGCAATAGTGATAGGAGGAGAAGGCGGCGCATATGTGCCTGCAAAACTCGGAAAGGCGGATAAGGCAATGACCTACATAGGCGGCGGTTACTTAGTTGAGAAGGACATCCCTGATGCAGCAGATTTCCTAAGATCCAATCAGAAAAAGAGCGAAGAGTTCCTTCACAGGCTCCTTGCGGATAAGCAGAAGATTGAAGGGGAGCTTATGGACATTGCATTCAAGATGAACGCACTTTCACAACAGCAGCAAGGCCAGCAGTAAGCTGCAAATGGAAGGATTACCATGTTTGAAGGCTTGAAAAAGAAGTTTTCTAATTTTATAGGAGGATTGGCAAAGAAAGAGAAGGAAGAGGAAGCAAGACAAATTAAAGAGGAGAAACCCCAACAACCTGCGCCAGTACAAAAGCCAGATATCGAAGAAAAACCCAAGCCTGAACAGCCAAAGCAACAAGCTCAGCGGCCGCCCGAGATAGAGGAAAAATCTAAGCCTGCACCGCAAATGCAGCAGCAAGCCAAGCAGCAGCCTGTGCAGCAACAACCCCAGGAAATCAAAGAGGATAAAAGGCTTGAGCTTTTCGAAAAGAGGCTTGGCATGTCACCCCAGGTTGACATAAAGCAAAAACTAGAACCTGCACACACTCAAGTCGCAGCGCAGGAACAGAAAGTAGAAACCACTATTCAAACTGAACAGATAGAGAAAAAAAATGAGCAGCCAAAACCGCCGCAAATCCCGCAAACAGTTGAAGTTCCTCAGGCTAAGGCAGAGCAGCAACATGCAAAGCCGGCCAGTGCACCAAAAGTAACGTTTACTACAAGGCTGAAGGGAATAATACTTAGGGAGGTAAAGATAAGCGAGAAAGACGCTGATCCTTTCATAGAGAGCCTGAAGATGGACTTGCTACAGTCAGATGTAAATTACGACGTAACAGACAAGATAACTGCAAGCATAAGAAATGGGCTTGTAGGGAAGCCGATAAGTTCAAGGAACATGGAGGGGGAGATAACGCAGGCAATTAGGGAATCAATAATGCAGGTACTGGTAAGCAGGCCGAACCTCGACATTGTTACAATGGTAAAGAACAAGAAAGAATCCGGGGTTCTTCCTTTCAAGATAATGTTCATAGGCCCTAACGGCGCAGGAAAGACTACAACAATGGCAAAGATAGCAAGCATGCTTATCGGAAATGGCATAACCTGCGTAATGTCTGCAAGCGATACGTTCAGAGCGGCAGCAATCGAGCAGACAGTGCATCATGCGGATAAGCTTGGAATCGGGGTTGTAAAGGGCAATTACGGATCAGACCCGGCAAGCGTTGCCTTCGATGCAATTGCACATGCAAAGGCAAGGGGAATAATGGCAGTGCTGATAGACAGTGCAGGAAGGCAGGAAACAAACAAGAGCCTTATAGAGGAGCTAAAGAAGATGGTAAGGGTAACATCCCCAGATCTCAAGATATTCGTAGGTGAGGCAATTTCAGGCAATGCTCTTCTTGAGCAGGTAAAGGCGATAGACCAGGCAGTAAAGATTGATGGGATCATACTTACAAAACTTGACGTCGATGCAAAGGGAGGCAATACCTTATCGATACTTAGCGATACCACTGTGCCCATTCTCTACTTTGGAACTGGAGAAAAGTACACTGACATAATGGCATACGACCCGAAGTTCATAATAGACAACATTCTCCCTGCCTAGTTTTACGTCTGAAAAGGTTCCAAAACGCTTAAATATCAGAGGTTTTCAAGATGCATTGTTTCTATGCATGTAAAGACACGCAGAAAAATTCACCTCACAGCTGAACTAGACACACCTGTGCACGAGTTAAGAAGAATGCGTGCATTTTGGGGAGTTTATAGAACATCGCAACCTGTCAGAAGAATAGATGTGCCTGTGCGTTCACGCTTCCATTCGTTTGTAGGGATGAAGGAGCATTTTGATGAAAGAATCAGAGACCCGCATGATCCCAGAAGGAAGCTTGAGATTGTAAGAGTGCGCGGTGTCCCAATAGCGTGGAAAAATGACATGGACAAGCTCATTAATGCATATAGGCGGCTGTGGGGAGATGACGGCTCATTGACGCCTGTAGGAGAGCTTACATTTTCAATCTATTCTGAAAGCCGCGGCATTGTAGCGGAAACTTCAGACTACTTCCCGAAGGATTATTTCTTCAATTCAACATTATTTCCTGGTAATAAGATGTGCAAGGCGGCTCCAGGGCTTAGCTATGCAACGGAATGGATTGCATTAGAGAACCTGAAACAGACAGTAACCCATGTGCGAACTTCAGATTGGCCGTCCTCGCTAAGAGAGAAGCAGCTTGAGAGGGTCGGTCTTGTGACGAATAAAGCTATGCCAATTGAAAAATGGCTTGATGGGATGATTTCCGGATTCAATGCTAGCCTTAGGGAGCATAGAAGGAAGTTTGCGCAGAAGAAATAGCTATTTGAATATGTTGAATCCTTTAGGAGTTATTTCGTACGGAGCGGCGCTGTTACGGTGATTTGATTTCCTCATCTTCACTACCGTAAGCAGATACTGGAAACTGCCTTCTGTAGATACCGTAGTAAGGCGGACTAGCCCGTCAAACATGAATGTGCCGTAAAGCCCGGAGTTTTCTGTGCTCATGTTGCTATATTCAAGTGTGACAAAGGTCGTAATCCCCAGGTTCTTGAAGTTCTCGATCATTGAGTTCACATACCTTGTGAATGTCCTGTCATCTTCTGCAAGAGGGCGCAATGTTGTCAATGAATCGAGTATGAGGACTTCTGATTGATTTGCTTTTACCAGTTTGTTAATCTTAACAATGAAAGTTTCCCAGTTCTCCCTTGACTTGAAGACATCAAGGGCCTCTATCTCAACTATCTGAAGGATATTGTTAGAAATAAGCTCATCAACATCATCAAAAGTGGTATAAGCACTCTTTACGTTGCTTATCAGGTCATCCTTTGTCTCTTCCAATGAGACGTATGTTGTGGGGATATCTATCTTGGCGTTCCTATAAGCTATCTCGAATGTCAGTAGGGTCTTGCCTGTTCCTGCATCGCCATGTATAAGGATCTGGTTTTTCTTAGGCACTCCGCCGAAGAGCATTTCGTCCAATCCTATAATTCCGGTGCTGACCCTATCAACTTTTTCTTTTGAGGCCATTATCCCTTTCCTCTTTGGGCTAAAGATAATATGTCCATGCCCTTTGTTGTAATTTCGTAAGGCACAGTTGCACGACTGTGGCTTGTGCCCCTCATCTTTATCACTTCCATTGTCAGCGCCCTGTTTGCTCCGCCATCGCCGCTTGAGTACATGGTTATTATGCCGTCATAGAAGAAGAACTCTGGCAAGAAGTACATTCTGGACTTTTCTGCAACATCTATTTCGGTTGTAAGAACTGAAGTTAGTTTCATGCGCCTCAAGTTACCTACAAGATCCATTGACATGCTTCTGTAGTCCTGCTCTCCTTTCAGGAGCAGCTTAAGCAAGGAAAGGGAATCAAATACGACACGCTTGGCGCCATTTTCCTGCACTGCCTCTTCTATCTCAGATACAAGTCTGGCAAATGTCTCCTTCTGGTCCTCCCTGCTGTTCAGATAAGACCTGATGTCAAGAGTATCGTAAATGCAAAGGGTATTGTCCTTTATCAGTTTGTCAATGTCTGAAAATCCAGTGAAGGCAGATTTTGCATTGTCAATTATCATTTCGGGAGTTTCTTCAAGAGGTATAAGGACGCCTGGCTCTCCAAGTTTTGCGCCCTTGTATAGGAACTCAAATCCAAAAAGAGTCTTTCCAGTTCCTGGGCCTCCTGCAACCACTACCTGGTTCATTTCAGGAAGTCCGCCTAGCAACATGTCGTCCAATCCGTCAATGCCCGTCTTTACTTTTCTCCTCATGCCCATACCTAGAAATTACTCATTTGGAAGTCTTTTATACCTTTTGCAGTGTCGAGTAATATGTGTCTATAACGTACTGAGACATCTTTGCGTCAGGGTGAAGGCCGTATCCCTTTATGACAGAGATAAGCTCGGCTGTTGTAGGCTTGTGCCCTATTGCAAGAAGGAAGTATAATGCGCAAACATACACAAGATGGTTCTTGTAATGCAATGAATTGGTCTGGTCAAGCATACTCTCGTCAACGTCTATATTTACTGCTTCTAAAAGCCTTACAATCCCTTCCCTGTCTATATCCTTTCCCGCAAATGCAAGGCTCCCTGCTGCTGCAAGATACGGGACTATGTCCTTGTGCTCATCAAGATTAAGGTTCTGCTGCTTTATGGCACGATCAAGCTCATTAAGTACAATTACGCCCATCTCATTTGATAGGCTTCTTATTATGGATTCAAGTGCATTTTTAGTAGAGTCAGTACCTTCTCCCATCCCATCAACAATAATATAGGTTCAATAGCAAGGTATAAAAATTACGCCGTGTTTTTGGCCTCGCGCTTGGGATCTAGTATCTTGTCGAGCTGCGACTTGCTAAGTATGTTGAGCTCAAAGCAGACTTGCTTGACTGTCTTTCCTTCAGCGTACGCCTTCCTTGCAACCTGAGACGCCATTGCATACCCTATATACGGAGTGAGCGCTGTGGCGATTGAGACATTCATTTCAACATGCTTCGTGATATTTTCTTTGTTTGCCTTTATCCCGTCCACGCACTTATCCGTGAAGGTGTTGACCCCCTTTGAAAGGATATTGATTGAGAACATTAATTCGTAAATTATAATTGGAGTAAATACGTTTATCTCAAGCTGACCTCCGTTCGCAGCTTCGGTAACGGTTGTGCATCCGCCTATCACCCTCTGGCATATCATGTTTATCATCTCTGGCATGCTTGGGTTGATCTTTCCTGGCATTATTGAAGAGCCTGGGAGTATCTCGGGAAGTATGATCTCTCCGAATCCGCCGCGTGGACCGGACGCCAGCAGTCTTAGGTCATTGCATATCTTGTTTAGCGCCGTTGATACCTCCTTGAGTGCGTCAGCTACAGCAAGCTCTTCGAGGCGCTGCTGCATAAGGGCATATCTGTTCTTTGTTATCCTGAATTTGGATTTTGTCAGTTTATTTAGCTCTATTATCGCATACTTGGCGTACCTGTCATCAGCATTCAGCTCTGTTCCTACTGCAGTGCCTGCAAGAGGTATGTCAAGAAGCCTATCCTGCGCATCGGTTAGCATCCTGGTCGTATTGGTTACTGCCCACCTATACCCGGAAAACTCCTGCCCAAGAGTCATTGGCACTGCGTCCTGAAGATGCGTCCTTCCTTCTTTCACTATATCCTTGAACCCGTCTGATTTTTTTTGGAGCGAACTCTCAAGTTTATGAAGCGCAGGAAGCAGCTGGTCACGTATTGCCAGATAAAGAGTTATGTGGACTGTTGATGGCATTGTGTCGTTTGTTGACTGTGACATGTTTACGTGGTCATTAGGATGCACGAGCTTGTACTGGCCCTTCTTTCCCCCAAGAATCTCTATTGCCCTGTTTGCAACGACCTCGTTTACGTTCATGTTTATGCAAGTGCCTGCGCCTCCGGCCTGGAATATGTCAAGCTTGAACTGGCCATCGAACTTGTGCGCAAGCACTTCATTACAAGCGCGTACTATTGCGTTTGCCCTTTTTGAATCAAGCTTGCCGTCCTTCATGTTTGCAATTGCAGCTGCCTTTTTCAGGGTCGTGTACGCGTAAATGATATCGAGAGGGACTGTTATTCCAGAGACACTGAAATTGTTAAGAGACCTCTGTGTCTCGGAGCCCCAGTAAGCATCCTTTGGGACCTTCACTTCGCCGAGTATATCTTTATCTACCCTATATTCCACAAACTCATTCCTCTTTTGAAATATCCTTAATGAGATCTGCCTTGAGAAGTTGTATTGCAGCTGAAGGGTTGACGCCCTTCGGGCATGCCTTTGAGCATGACCCCGCGAATTCGCAGCCCCATACGCCATCTTCAGTATCCGCACTGAAAAGCCTTCCCTTGCCGCCCTGGTCTCGCGAGTCCATGTAGTAACGGTATACTTGTGAGAGTGATTGAGGGCCAACAAACTTGGGATTGCTGTTGACTACCGGACACGCATCAAGGCATAATCCGCACATAATGCAATAGGAGTAAGGAAGATACTTATCAAGCTGCTCTGCAGATTGCTTGTACTCTTTGGGCGCTGTGAATTTTTCCGTCTCGTTCCTTCTCTCAAGGCCGGGATGGAGTGATTTGTGCTTCTCGAAGAAGCTATCAAAGTCATTAACAAGATCTTTCAGCAATGGATGCCCTAGCATTGGACTGACCTCGACAGTACCAGTATCTTCTGCAACTTCGAGAAGGTTTGTCTCGCATGCAAGTTTCTGCTTTCCGTTTATGTTCATGCCGCATGAGCCGCAGATGCCCATCCTGCAGTTGCATCTCACTGAAAGGGAGTTATCGCCGTA
This sequence comes from Microcaldota archaeon, assembly GCA_028866935.1. Taxonomy (GTDB): domain Archaea; phylum Micrarchaeota; class Micrarchaeia; order Micrarchaeales; family CABMGC01; genus JAJZNA01. Next base: position 21,974 of record JAGWHH010000005.1, read on the forward strand.
CGCCTTTATCGAAAGCAGTGATTCAAGTACGGTAGTATGCTTTGCTGCATTGAATTTGTATGAAGTATTATCGAATTGGTTTGTGCTGCTGTTGAATCGCTTTATTGTAACCGTAACCTGCCTCGTATCATGACTTGCCTTGTTTACCGCGTTGTGCTCAGTTGTCTCTCCGGTGATTATAGGCTGCTTGCTTCCCTCCAGCTTTTTAGTCAAGTAAACTTCCTTTACGCCTGTTGCAGCAAAGATCATGATTCCGGCAAGCAAAAAATACGATAGGATATTGACTGCAGTTGGACTGCCCAGGTATGCATATATAAACATGAGGAATATCAGGAAGGGCACCCCGAGTATGCCAACGTAGTTGAATATTGCATATTTTGAGTATCTCATGCAAACCACAACACGCTTAGAACTGCCAACCCGATCACCCAGACCAATGTTACAATATACGGAATTATCTTATATAACCAGTATATTTTGCGTTTCTTTATCCCGTACTTAAGGAATGAGGGATTTAAGTGGCCAAATACAACGCCTTCGCTTGCTATAAGAGAAAATGCCTTGAAGCTCTCGAATAATTGAGGTATGAAAAGAATCCCGAGTATTATTACGAAGCGTTTGGAGGATGTTGCAAGCATATCGCCATTTATCAAATTATATAAAAGCACAATTAAGGTTACAATTGCAAAAAGTATCGCTATCCTGTAGAATACAGCATGTATTAGCGCTTCCTTGTCTGAATAGTACAGACGCAGTATGCTTGATTGCTTTCCGCGCACATCGTATACGTGTTTTTGACCCATTTTTACACTAGTATTTCCTTTCTTCAGGCTGGAATTTCAGGACCTTGACTGGAAGGTAAGATAGCTTGACACCGCGTATTGACTTTTGTGCGATGGTGTGTTTCATCCAGTTCTTGTCGTCTCTCTTCGGATGCTCTATGACTACATGAGAGCCCCTTGATTCCTTCCTGTTTATTGCGCATTCTGTAACTACTTCTGCAAGATCTATCAGATTTGCAATTTCAAGCGTCTCTTTCAAGTTGGTATTGTAGGCCTTTCCTTTGTCTGAAACGTATACGCGCATAAATCTCTTGCGAAGTGACTGTATCTTTCTTTTTGCAGCAATCATCCCTTTCATGTCCCTATAGACATAGAGGTTTGTATCCATTGTATCATGCAGTTCGTCCCTTATCTCATAAGGATTGACATCGCCCTTCATTTCAAGGAAGGACTCTGCTTGGGATGCCATGCGCTCTGCAAGTTTCTTTAGCCTCGAATCAAATCCTGAAGATGAGTTAAGTGCGTACTTTACTGCATCGGTACCGGTAATTCTGCCCCATACCGAACACTGGCTTAGTGAATTGCTACCAAGGCGATTTGCACCGTGGACGCTTACGCAGGCGCATTCGCCTGCTGCCCAGAGCCCTGTTGAAGCCCTTGTAGGATTGATCATTACCCTTCCGCCTATGTCGGTGTGTATTCCGCCCATAGTGAAGTGTGTTGCTGGGCGAATAGGTATTGGGGCTTCGCTTGGATCGAGCCTTAGCGTCTTCATTGTAATCTCTTTGATCATTGGCAGATGCTCGTCTACCTTCTCTTTGTCAAGGTGCCTAAGGTCAAGATAGACATATCCCATTGCAGATTCCTTGTCCTCAAATCCTCTTCCTGCTTTTATCTCGCTTATTATTGCCCTTGAGACTATGTCCCTAGGAGCCAGCTCCATCTTTGACTTTGCATAAGACTCCATGAATCGCTTTCCTTCAGAGTTGACCAGATAGCCCCCTTCTCCGCGGGCAGCTTCTGTGATGAGTATTCCGCTTGGGACCAGCGCAGTTGGATGGAACTGAACAAACTCCATGTCCTTTAATGGAATTCCTGCCCTGAATGCCATAGCGGTTCCGTCCCCTGTATTTGAATATGAGTTCGTAGTAAAGCCGTAAACTCTTGAAAAGCCTCCTGTTGCTATTATCATTGCCTTTGACCTGAAGGCCTTTGCCTGCCTATTTGCAAGATCTATTGCAACAAGTCCGGATGCCTTACCTTTGTCGAAGATTATGGACGTTGCAAAATGCTCGTTAAATATGTCTACTCCGTTGTAGCTGATGACCTCGTCATAAAGAGCACGCATCATAAAGAATCCAGTCTTATCTGCAGCAAATGCAGTGCGGGGAACGCTCATTCCCCCGAATGGACGCTGTGATATGTGGCCCTGCTCCAGTCTATTCCATGGAACCCCGATGTGGTCGAAGAACTCTATCTCCTTTGGTGCGCCCTTTACAAGAACATCAACCGCATCCTGATCTGCAAGATAATCGGATCCCTTTACGGTGTCGTATGCATGAAGTTTCTGGCTGTCATTGTTAGATTCAGGATAAAGTACACCTGATATTCCGCCTTCTGCAGCAACAGAGTGGCTCCTCATAACGTGTAGCTTTGATATGATTGCTATCTTTGCGCTGCCTTTTGAGCTCCTGTATGCGTGTATAGCGGCTGTCAGGCCTGCAATACCGCTCCCGAGTATTATGAGGTCATAATCCAAGATGTCCATTAATTTGTTTATGCAGTCAAACTAATAAAACATATGCAATTAAAGCTGCATCTTGTCAATCTGGTCCATCATTGCCTTTATCTTTGCTGCAGAATCAGAAAGCATCTTCAATTCCTTTTGGCTCAGTTCCAGGCCTACTATCTTTTCGGCTCCTGCCCAGCCCAGCTGCGTTGGCAATCCTATGTATACGCCATTTATTCCGTACTCCCCCTGCGCGTATACTGAACAAGGTATTACCTCTTTCTCATCCTTGAGTATAGATTCTACCATGCTGACTACGCATGATGCAGGCGCATAGAATGCGCTTGACTCTTCAAGCTTGATTATCTCTGCTCCGGCATTCCTTGTCCTTTCAACTAACTGATTAAGCCGTTCAGGAGAGATAAGCTCAGTGATTGGCTTCTTTGATACCGTAGTAAACCTGGGGAGCGGAACCATCGAGTCCCCGTGGCTTCCCAAAACAGTGGAGGAGATTTCATTTACGCTTGCTTTTAGCTCTGCTGCTATGAAAGAGCTGAATCGTGACGAATCGAGTGCGCCGGCCATTCCGATTACAGAGCGTTTGTCAAATCCAGTAATCTTCTTTGTAATGTAAACCATCGCATCGAGCGGGTTAGATACCACTATTACCTTGCTGCTTGGCGCCTTGGACTTTATCTCCTTTGCAATGCCTCCGACTATTTGGGCATTTACCTTTAGAAGGTCGTCCCTTGACATTCCTTCTTTTCTTTGGGCCCCAGCAGTTATGACTACTATATCGCTGCCTGCTATATCCGCGTAATCTCCCGTTCCCTTTACAGTTACATTTGCCCTCTCGACAGGCAAGGACTGGCTTATGTCTAATGCAATCCCTTGCGCCGTGCCTACGGTCCTGTTTACAAGAACAACGTCTGCAAGGCCCTTGATTGCAATCAACTGTGCAGTTGTTGCCCCTACTCTTCCTGCGCCTATTACTGATACTTTTGGCATGTCACCAACACAACAGTATCTCGCAAAAAACATATAAAATCTGTGTCAGGATCCAACGTAGTGGTTTTTAAGCTGTTGCTGCTTAGAATAAATTGGGATTTGTGTGCCT
>JAGWHH010000005.1:25611-33423 GCA_028866935.1 Microcaldota archaeon
AGAACCTCAGATCAGTAGGGGTCTTGAAGGAGTGTATATAACAGAGAGCACCATTAGCAAAGTTGACGGGCAACTTGGAAAATTATATTATAGAGGGTATCCAATAGAGGCAATTGCAGAAAGCTCTAATTTTGAAGAGGTTTCTTACCTTTTGCTCCTTGGAAAGCTTCCGACTGGGTCAGAGCTTGCTGCATTTAGTAAGCAGCTTGTTGATGCGAGGGACCTGCCCAATGGAGTGCTGGATATAATTAATGAGATGAATGGAAAGGCCCATCCGATGGATATAGTAAGGACGGCAGTATCTGAATTGTCTGAATATGATACTGAAACTGCGGACATGAGCCCTGAAGCAAACATTCGCAAAAGCATACGCATAATTTCAAAGACCGCAAGCATTGTAGCGACAATAGGAAGGGTAGGCCTGGGTAGCAGCTATGTAGCCCCTGACAAGTCACTTAATCATGTAGACAATTTCCTTTACATGCTCAAGGGAATCAAACCCGACCAGCTTGAGAGCAACATAATGAGAGAGATGTTTATACTTCATGCAGAGCACAGCTCAAACGCATCAACATTCGGCACACTAGTTGCAGGATCTACTCTTGCAGACATCTATGCCGCAGTAACCGCAGGAATTGCCGTACTTAAAGGACAGCTACACGGCGGCGCTGATGAAGCCTCGCTGCGCATGATAAAGGAGATCGGGGACCCCGATAATACTGAATCTTACATAGAGGCTGCACTTGACGGAAAGAAGAAGATAATGGGTTTTGGCCACAGAGTTTACAAAGCATATGACCCTAGAGCAAGAATTGTGAAGAAGTATCTGCTCTCAATGCAGGGGAGTTCTTCTGAAGAGATAAGGAGGTATACCGCAGTGGCGCTGCGCGCAGAGAAGCTCATGGTAGACAAGCTTGGGCAATCAAAAGGCATATGGCCTAACATAGACTTCTTTGCAGGCCCTATCTACGTTGCGGCTGGAATACCAATAGATCTATTTACGCCTATATTTGCCGCCAGCAGGACGGCGGGATGGTGCGCACATCTTCTAGAGTACTGGCAGAGCAACAGGATATTCAGGCCCCTTGAGAAGTACGTAGGAAAGCTTGACGTTGAGTATGTGCCTATAGATAAGCGCGGATGATAAAAATGGCTGGCGACATAAAAGCACTGTCATTTTCAAGTTTTGTAACGCAGGGCGGAAGAAAAATACAGTTTTACTCCTTGCCAGCGCTAGAAAAGGCGGGGTTCACAAAAATATCAAAGCTACCTTTTTCCATAAGGGTAGTACTTGAATCGCTTATAAGAAATCTTGACGGCAAGGAGATAACCGGCGAGGATGTTGAGGCCCTTGCAAATTGGAATGCGAAGGATCCGTCTGACAGTGAGATCCCGTTCAAGGTATCAAGAATACTTATGCAGGACTTTACCGGAGTGCCAGCCGTTGTGGACATTGCCGCAATGCGCGATTATGCAATTTCATTGAATAAACCTGCAGGGAGCGTAAAGCTGACAATCCCAGTCGACCTTATAATTGACCATTCGGTTCAGGTTGATGCCTTTAATATTATCCAGGCATTTGAGATAAACCAGAAGCTGGAAATGGAGAGGAATATGGAGAGATACAAGCTCCTAAAGTGGGCCAGCATGGCATTTGACAGGTTTAGGGTGCTGCCGCCATCTGCAGGCATATGCCATCAGGTCAATCTTGAGTACATAGCAACATGCGTATCGTTGCTGCAAGAAGAGGGCAATACGATTGCAATTCCAGACACACTGGTAGGAACTGATTCCCATACGACAATGATTAATGGACTTGGAATAGTAGGGTTTGGGGTCGGCGGAATAGAGGCGGAGGCTGCGCTTCTTGGCCAGCCGGTAGGGCTTACAACGCCCAAGGTTCTTGGAGTGAGGCTTAGCGGCAAGCTAAGGGACGGGATTACAGCAACTGACTTTGCATTGACTTTGACAAAGATACTGCGAGACAAAGGAGTGGTTAACATGTTTGTTGAATTCTTCGGAGAGGGAGTTGCAAGCCTTTCATTGCCTGACAGGGCAACGCTTTCAAACATGTGCCCGGAGTATGGAGCAACAATTGCGATATTTCCAGTGGACGACGAGACGCTTAGATATATGGAGATGACTGGAAGGGACAAAGATCAGATAGAACTTGTAAAGAGATATTATCAGGAGCAGGGAATGTTCGCAATAGACTATGACAACATAGAATACAGCGAGGTGTTAAGGGTTGACCTGGGCAGCATAGTTCCATGTGTATCGGGCCCGAGCCAGCCAAAGCAGGAAATTCCCCTTGATTCGATAAGGCAGAATTTCATAAACGCTTATATGAAGCAGCAGGAGCCTGGAAATGGCCACAAGTTAAGCTCTGATGATTATACAAGATGGTCTTCTGAGGGCATGGCTGCAGACAATGGAACAATTAAAAATTCGCCGGCAGGTGGCGCCCAGAAGAAGGTGCACATCAGGTATGATGACGGTTATGAAACGGACTTGGCAGATGGAGACGTAGTAATATCTTCAATAACAAGCTGCACTAACACTTCGAACCCTTCAGTAATGCTTGGGGCAGGAATACTTGCAAAGAAGGCGCTTGAGCGCGGGCTCAGAGTGGATACAAGAAAGGTAAAGACCAGCCTGGGCCCGGGATCAAGGGTAGTAACAAGATATCTTGAGAAAGCAGGACTTATGGAATCGCTCAACAGGCTGGGCTACGGGCTTGTTGGATATGGGTGCATAACATGCATAGGAAACAGCGGTCCACTTATAGACAAGCAGAGCGATGCAATAAATGCAAACAATCTTGCAGTAGTATCGGTGCTCTCAGGAAATAGGAATTATGAGGCAAGGATACACAGGGATGTAAGGGCAAATTACCTTATGTCGCCTCCGTTGCTTATTGCGTTTGCATTGGCAGGAAATGTGCTTAAGGACCTGACAAAGGAGCCTTTGGGAAAGGACAACCAGGGCAAAGAGGTATACTTGAAGGACATATGGCCCACTAAAGATGAGATAAATACTGCAATGTCCGTAGTCAACAGGAATATGTTCAAAGAGGAGTACAGCAAGTCAATAGAGAATGTTAATCCATATTGGAATGGTTTGGAGGTGCCAAGAGGACCGGTATACAGATGGGATGAAAAGAGCACTTACATACGCCTTCCCCCGTTTTTTGGTAATAAGGCAGATGGCAAGGATAGGACTTGGTCGATAAATGGCGCTCGGGTGCTTGCAGTGTTTGGAGACTCCGTATCAACAGACCATATCTCTCCGGCCGGAGCCATAGGGAAGGAGAGCCCTGCAGGAAAGTACCTTATAGAGCATGGAATAGAGCCTGCGGATTTCAATACGTACGGGTCTAGAAGAGGAAACCATGAAGTGATGATGAGGGGCACATTCGCCAACAACAGGATAAAGAACCTGGTAATGAAAGGAAAGGAGGGCGGATTCACGCTTCACTATCCAGATGGAAGGGAGATGGCGATTTATGATGCCGCAATGAAGTATAATGAGGAGAAAATGCCTTTGGTGGTAATTGCGGGAATTGAGTATGGATCCGGAAGCTCGAGGGACTGGGCAGCAAAGGGACCTGCGCTGCTTGGAGTAAGGGCGGTGATAGCAAAGAGCTTTGAAAGGATACACAGGAGCAACCTTGTAGGAATGGGCATACTTCCGCTTCAGTTCATGGAGGGGGACGATGCAACATCGTTGCAGATAGACCCTTCAAAGCCGATAAGCATTGAGTTGCAGCAAGAAAGTGGGCCTAAATCATCAGTAAAGATAAAATATTCGAAGCTTGACGGCAGCAGTGCGCAGACAACAGTACTGCTCAGGATTGACAATGAAGTTGAGATGAGTTACTACAGATCAGGCGGAATACTTAACTATGTAATGAACAAAATTTCTGGTAGTTAGATAATATGGCTGGCAAAAAAGCTTGGAAGGTTGCGGTTCTGCCTGGAGATGGAACTGGACCAGAGGTTGTGCAGGCAGCAGTAAAGGTCCTTGATGCAATAAAACGCAAATACAAGATCAACATTGCTCTTACTTTTGGTGATGCAGGGCTTCATTGCATAAAAAAGTACGGCACGAACATGCCAGAAAAGACAGTCTCTTTGCTTAAGAGGTCAGATTGCGTTATAAAAGGACCGATGACAACCCCGGAGGGCGCCGGTTCTGAAGTCAGCGCTGCAGTAAAAATACGAAAGATGTTTGACCTTTATGCGAATGTGCGTCCTGCAAAATCAATTCCTGGAATCGAGAGCATAAAGCCAAACATAGATCTTATCATTGTAAGGGAGAATACTGAAGGCATGTACTCTGGCCTTGAGTTCATGGTTGGAGAGAACATGGCAGTTGGGCTAAGGATCATAACAAGAAAGGGAAGCGCAAGGATCGGGAAGTTTGCTCTTGAACTTGCGAAAAGGAGAAAGAGGCACATGACCATAGTGCATAAGGGAAACATACTGAAGATATCAGATGCCCTTTTCAAAGACACAATAATGGAGCAGGCAAAGAAGTACAAGGGCATTGCTGTAGATGATGCCCATGTTGATGCGATGTCGCAGTGGCTTATCAAGAATCCTGAAGTGTACGATGTGATAGTTACTGAAAACCTTTTCGGAGACATACTGTCAGATGAGTCTGCAATGCTTGTAGGCGGCGTGGGAGTCGGGCCTTCTGCAAACATAGGAGAGAGCTTTGCAATGTTCGAGCCCATACACGGCTCTGCCCCGAAATACACTGGGATGGACAGGGCAAATCCCATAGCAACCATAATGTCAATAAAGATGATGCTTGACTGGATGGGCTATCCAAAGGCTGCTGCAGAAGTTGAAGAGGCCGTGATAGGGTCAATAAAGGACGGTGTAAAGACTGTCGACCTGGGAGGAAGCGGCAAGTGCTCGGAAGTTGGAAACCATATTGCAAAGTTGATAAGTATATAAGCTTTGGCTGAGCGAATTATCCTGGTTTCATGTCAATAATTGAAGAGTTCAAGCAATTTGTTTTAAGGGGAAATGTACTTGACTTGGCAGTCGCGTTCGTGATGGGAGCCGCATTCAATGGCTTAGTTATGTCGCTTGTGTCCAATGTAGTTACACCGATTATAGGCATACCTGGGCACGTAAACTTCAGCACAATATCCTACACAGTCAATGGAAGCACAATAATGGTTGGGGCATTCCTTAACGCACTTTTATCATTCATAATCATCTCACTTGCGGTATTCTTCTTTATAGTAAAGCCTGTCTCAAAGCTCAGTGGCATGGGCAAGCAGGGTGCGCCTGCTAAGACAAGCACGAAGGCCTGCAAGTTTTGCAAGTACGAGATACCCCTTGATGCAACACGATGCCCATTCTGTACATCCAAGCTATAGTTGCTAAAAATAAAATGAGGCAATAGCGCAAAAACGCATTGCTAAATAACTACCATTACTGCAAGGTTTACAGGCTTATTTTGGTAGGCAAGATTTTTATATAACAAACAATACGATGGTATCATGCTTAGGATAGGACACAGGGGCACATTGCACGAAGCGCCTGAGAACACTAAGGCTGCTTTTAGAAAGGCTCTTAGAAGCGGAGCGGATGGAGTAGAGCTTGATGTTAGGAGGAGCAGGGATGACATACTTGTTGTGCATCATGATCCTAAAATTGACTTGGACAACGGAAGGCAGTTGCTTGTAAAGGATCTGAGCGCGGCAGAACTGAAGAGCTATGGAATTGACACTTTAGACGAAGTGATTGATGCAATACTCGTAGTTGGAAAGCCCAAATTGATAGACATAGAGATCAAGGTGAATTGGGTTGAAACTCAAGTCCTGAGCAAGACCCATGATAAAAATATTGAAGATGTTGCAATAATCACCTCTTTCCGTAAAGAGGTGTTGAAAAATGTCAGGTCTATTGACAGCAAAATTAAAACGGGTCTGATAAAGGAGGTGCCATCGTATAGCACGCTTAGGGACGCTGAGGCCGTCGGAGCAAGCTATATAATATTTTCCTGGGAGGCTGCAAAGAAACAGTTCATAGACATGGCACACGGTAGAGGATTTGCGGTTATGGTGTGGGCGGTGAACAACGAAAAGGACATACGCAGAATGCAAGGCCTTGGCGTTGATGGCATATTCACTGATTTCACTAAGCTCCTGCGACCCTAACAGCAATGAAAGCGGCCTCTTTAAATTCCTTACGCACATAAACCAGTCATGGCAGTTGCAGATTTAAGCAGCTTGTACGGCTCTTCTGCAGGCTCTATTGACACAGTTCTAATAGTTCTTGCAATAATATTTACTCTTCGGATATACCGTATAGTCAATGGAACGAAATTCAGTACAATCGGGCTGTATAGGCTTCCTGCAATCTACCTTATTTTAGCTGCATTCTCCTTAATTGCGCTAAACCCTTCCTACCTTGATGTAGCCATAGCAGCTGTTGCGCTTATCGTAGGACTACTGATAGGTTTGAGGCTTGCTGGCGGAGTCCACTTCTTTGAAAAGAGTGGCGCAGTATACTACAAAAGGTCCATACTTATAATGATAATATGGCTTGCCTCTTTTATCATAAGATTTGGAGTTGACCTGTTTTATTCTTCTGTACCGTACGCATCTATGGCAGCGGGATTTCTTCTTTCTGCAACTACCGGAGTGATAATTGGGGAGGCCGTACACATAAAGAGGAATTACGAGGCGTTTAGACATAGGGTCAAGACGCCTGAACAGTAGGCATTAGCCATTTAAGCTCCAACTGCCAAATTTGCCGGGTTAGTAGGGTAAAACTACCGTTCCTTCAGGTTAGCCTGCTGCCTTCAATCCGATGGGAAGGGAGTAGGCAGGCCATAAAAGCTTTTCCGATTATCTTTAGTTGATAAGATGGTAAGCTACGCAGCGACCATGGCTCTTCTTGCAGATTGTGGCTGGCTTGTATCGGGATTTAGTTCAAAGAAGGCAATAAGGAGCTTTGAAAAGAATATTGGCACATGTATCTTGTTGCTTATCAGAGTGCTGCCGGTTATGGTGCTCCTTGCAGTGATTGGACTGGGTACCATATCATTTGACAACGCGCTTATGGCAGTAGTTGCAGGGCTTTTTTTGGGGATAGGCTACTTCACTTACTACTATTCATTGCACCAGGAATTGCTATCAAAGACCATAGCCACCAATGAGATTCAGCCAGTTGTACTGGTTCTATTGGGCACATTAATACTTGGAGAAGCGCTAAGTAATATTGCAGTATTGGGCATATTGCTAATCTTTGCTGGGGTCTCTTTGGTAGTCATAAACCAGGGTTTTTCATTTAACAGAAAATTAATTCCTGGAATAGTAGGTTCTGGTAGTTGGGCAATTTACTGGTTGATAATGACATACGCGATCCAGGGGTCTGGAAATTTTGCGCTTTGTGTGTTTATATCACAGTTAATCTGCATGGGAATGATGCTTGTTTATCTTGCAATAGACAAAAAAGCAAAACAGGGGGTGGTAGTTGCTTTTCAAGAATCATTGAGAGGCAATAGAACTGCGCTTGTATCCTTAGGCTTGGTCACACTCCTTGCATTTAGCAACGGGTTTGCTGATACAGTCTTTGCATATGTGATACAGTCAGGGAGGGTCTCTATTGCCGGCTCAATAAATGCGTTGGTTCCGGTATTTGTAGTGGTGTTTGCATATCTGGTGTACAAAGAGAGATTATCAAGGCTGCAATATGTAGGAGTTGTGGCAGCTATAGTTGGGGCTGCCCTTGTAACTTTGTTTTAGTGAAAGGGTATCGCGATAGGAACTTGACAAATTAAGAACCT